>NZ_JBHSQV010000184.1:0-130125 GCF_042658665.1 Marinicrinis lubricantis | reverse complement strand
GCTACACCTTCAAATATGCAACCATGGATGCTGGATATGATTTTGAATCGATCTACCAACAAGTTCGCCAAGCAAAAGCCCATGCCATCATCGCCTACAACCGACGACGTGAACCGGAAATGGTAGGTTTTGATGAGCACTTTGCTCCTACATGTGTACGAGAGCATCCCTACCGCTATGACAGCTATGATCCCAAGTATGAAACGCTCAAATATGTGCGACCAAAGGAATGCGAAAGTTGTCCAGTAGCCCATGATTCACTTTGCCAGAAGGTCTACAAAATGAAAATAACAACACTAAATTTGTAGTCGGGTTAGTCTACAGTTTTTTAGAACGATGCATTATGAAATTGATTCAGGTAGATGTTTAAACATGCTGAGCAGCCGAAAAAGGCTGCTTTTTCCTTTTTTATGGTATCAATAACTAACTTTAACAGAGCCTATATAAAAAAAGTGAAAAAAGCTCGTTTTCCAGCGTGCAAAGAAACAAGCAAATATGTTAGCTGCCGTTTTGACAATCCATTTGGTTTCACCGTGACACGTTCTTTATAAAAGCTTAGTTCAACTTGTGAATCGGGATGTGCTATAATTTGAGAATGATTGTTTTGAACCCATACGAGAAAGGATACGGAGCAGCATGTGCGGAATTACCGGAATGGTCCATTTCCATGGACAGCAGCCTGATATAGATGTGTTACAACAAATGATGGATCAAATAATTCACCGCGGGCCTGACGACGCAGGCACTTGGATTGGAGACGGAGCGGCGCTCGGCTTCCGCAGATTGTCGATTATCGACCTGGCAGAAGGCCACCAGCCGCTTTGCAACGAGGACGAGACGGTATGGATTTCGTTTAACGGTGAAATCTACAATTACAAGGCGCTGAGAGAAGAATTAATCGGCAAAGGCCATCAGTTCAAAACGCACAGCGATACAGAGGTCATCGTGCATCTGTATGAAGAGTACGGTACGGAATGTGTGAAACGATTAAGAGGGATGTTCGGCTTCACGATCTGGGATCGGAACAAGCAGCAGCTCTTTGGAGCGAGGGATCATTTCGGCATTAAGCCGTTTTATTATGTGCATGATGCGGATCGTTTTGTTTGGGGCTCGGAGATTAAGAGCATTCTGAAATCAGGCATCACGAGGAAGGTACGCACGGAATCGCTGCTGAACTATTTGACGTTTCAGTATGTGCCGGAGCCGGATACAATGTTCGAGCAGATTAAGAAGCTACCGCCTGCGCATACGGTGACGGTGACGACAGACGGTAAAGTGACCTTGAACAAATATTGGGATCCCATGTTCGAACCGGTGGATCGATCCTTTGGCGATTACATTGAAGAAATTCGGGAGAAGCTCAAGGATTCCGTAACGCATCACTTGGTCAGTGACGTGCAGCGCGGCTGCTTCTTATCCAGCGGCATTGACTCGACGGCCATTGCTGCGCTCATGCGGCAGGTGGAGCCGATTAAGACGTTCTCTGTCGGGTTCGAAGGACCGAACAATGAGACGATTATTGCGGCAGAAACGGCAAAAGCGATCGGCTCGGAGCATTATGCGAAGATCATCACGGAGCAGGATTATTTCGATACGCTGCCGCAGGCGGCATGGAATCAGGACGAGCCGGTCGCGGACCCTTCCGCCATCGCGCTGTATCATGTGGCGGAGCTGGCAAGGCGCCATGTGACGGTAGTGCTCTCCGGCGAAGGCTCGGACGAGCTGTTCGGCGGCTATCGCATTTATCGCGAACCGCTGGCGCTGCGGCCGCTCTCTTGGCTGCCGGGCATCATCAAGCGGATGGTTCACGGGATGGCGAAAGGACTGCCTTCCAGCATGTACGGCAGAAACTATTTGCTGCGTGCCACGACTGATCTGGAAAAGCGATTCCTCGGGAACGCCCGCATTTTTAACGAAGAGATGAAGGCGGAAGTGCTGCAGGTGGACCGCCAGCTGCTGTCGACCTACCGCAATCCGTGGGAGATCGCTCAGACGTTCTATGATCGCACGAAGCATCTCGATGCGGTTAGCCGCATGCAGTATATCGATTTGAACCTGTGGATGCCGGGCGATATTTTGATGAAGGCGGACAAAATGACGATGGCCCACTCGCTCGAGCTGCGTGTGCCGTTCCTTGATAAGGAACTGTTCGAGCTTGTTCGGAAAATCCCAGCGAAATATCGCATTTCGAAGGGGACGACGAAATATATTTTCCGCAAATCGATGGAAGGGATTATCCCTGATTTTATATTGAACCGGCCGAAGCTGGGCTTTCCGGTGCCGATGCGCGATTGGATGAAAGGACAGCGGGGTAATCAGGTTATGGACACGATCCTTTCCAGCGAGGCCAGCGCCTTTTTCCATAAAGGCTCTGTGGAGAACTTGCTGAAGGAGCATCGGGACGGCTCGGCGGATCATGCCCGAAAGCTATGGACCTTGTATATGTTCGCTTTATGGCATGAGACATACATGGGAACGCAGCCTGCGCTTCAAACCTCTGCAGTCTAGCAGTTCCTCAAATATACAGAAAGCGGGTGGAGTGATGACGCGAAACTATAAGCTGCTGGCGTTAGATATGGATGGTACGCTGCTGGACGATCATCAAGAAATCAGCGAAACGAACCAGCACTGGCTCCGAATGGCTAGAGAGGCTGGTGTAACGGTCTGTATTTCAACCGGGAGAGGCATGCACAGTTTGAGGCCGTACGTGGAACAGTTACAATTAACGTCGCCGCTGGTGACCGTCAACGGAAGCGAGGTATGGGAGAATCCTTCCCGTGTCATGAGCCGTCATACGATGAAGCTGGAATGGATTATGGAGCTGAGGGAGCTCGCTTTGTCGCACGACGTTTGGTACTGGGCGTATTCGACGGAAGGCGTCTTCAACAAGGAAACGTGGTACCCGGGCGATCCTGCGTCTGTAGAGTGGCTGAAATTCGGCTATTACATTGAGGATCTGGATGTTTTGAAGGCTGTTAAGGATACCGTAAGTGCGAAGGGAATTTATGAGATTACGAATTCTCATCCGAACAATTTAGAACTGAATCCTCCCGGTGTGAGCAAGGCGAGCGGGCTGCGGCAAGTATGCGAATTGTTGGGTATCGGCATGGATCAGGTCATTGCGGTTGGAGACAGCTTGAATGATCTGTCGATGATCGAGGAAGCGGGTCTCGGCATTGCGATGGGCAACGCCCAGGAAGCCGTAAAGGAACGTGCGGACGATGTGACCTTAACGAATGCCCAGGATGGAGTGGCTCATGTGGTGCGGAAATATATCGCCGCGGAAACTATGTAAATGAGGGGAACACATTGGCGAAGGATTCATTAATTAAAGGAACCGTAATATTAGCGGCGGCCGCATTGGTCGCCCGTTTTCTTGGACTCATTCAACGCATTCCTCTGCAAAATATGTTAGGTGATGAAGGATCTTCACCTTATGGCGTAGCATATAACGTTTATTTTATGCTGTTGATCGTGGCTACGGCCGGCATTCCAAGTGCGCTCAGCAAGATGGTGTCGGAGAAGCTGGCGCTGGAGCAGGTCGGAGAGGCAAGGCGTATTTACCGTGCAGCCGTTATGTTCGCGGTGACCGCAGGGGTTGTCATCACGGCGGTGCTCATGATCGGGGCACCGTTCTATGCCGAGCACATCGCGAATAATCCAGAATCTGCGCTGTCCATCCAGGCTCTTGCTCCAGCGATGCTGCTGTTCCCGCTCATTGCGATGATGCGGGGCTATTTTCAAGGCCATCAGCAGATGATGCCGGGCGGATTATCGCAAATTTTCGAGCAGATTTTAAGAGTCGCAACGGCAGTCTTGCTGGCCTTCGTCATTTTGCGATTAGGCTACAGCAAGGAATGGGCAGCTGCCGGAGCTTCGTTCGGCGGCGTGGCCGGAGCGGTCGGCGCATTCGTGGTGATGCTGTATTACCAGAGAAAGCTGAACAAGGAAGAGAAGGCGATGGTTGCTGCACGTGCCAAGAGTGAATCGACGTCCGGTTCCGCAGCTCCTATGCCTTTTAAGGAAATTTACAGAGCGATCTTCAAGCTGTCGGTTCCGATCAGCTTGATCTCGATGGCTGTACCGCTCGTTTATTTTATTGATTCATCGATCGTGATCCGGCTGCTGAAGGGAAGCATCGGCCTAACGGAAGCGACGGAAGCACTGGGTGTGCTGACGATGCGGGCGCAGTCGATTGCCGGTATTCCGCCCATCGTAGCGATTGCGCTCAGCACCTCGATCGTGCCAGTCGTTTCTGCTGCGTATGCGAAGAAGGATCAGCTCGAAGTTAATCACAAAGCCTCTCAAGCGCTTCGGATTTCCATCATCAGCGGACTCCCTATTGTTATCGCAATGGGGGTCGCCGCAAGACCGCTGAATGGTCTTCTGTTCCAGGATTTGAATGGAACGGGCATTATTTTTTGGATGATTATCGGCTCAATCTTCCAAATTATGATGATGACCTCGGCTTCGATCCTTATGGGACTCGGTCAAACGAGGGCACCGATGTGGAATGTGTTTGTCGGCATTATCGTGAAGCTGGCAGGAAGCTTCCTGCTTGCGCCGTTCTTCGGCATGAACGGAATCATTTGGTCGACGACCCTGTGCTTCCTTGTAACGATGATTCTCAATCTTCAGGTTCTGAAAAAAACAGTAAATTACCGGGTGCTGGGCAAACGTTGGAAAGGATATATTCTGACGACAATGTTGATTACAGCTGCCGGCTTTGGAGTGGAGTGGCTCACCCATGAATGGCTGCATACCGGCATACGCAAGCTCGATTATTTGCTTGCCGGAGGAATTACGGGCGGAATGACGCTGCTGCTGTATCCTGTGCTACTGGGCATGTTCCGTGCGCTGACACTGGAAGATATTCAAATGCTCCCTGGGAAAATCCGCAGGCGTATTGAACCGCTGGCGGCAAAATGGCTGCCAAAAGAAAAAGCGATGGAGCAAAACTAGCTCCATCCCAGCCACTGTCCTGCTAAGACGGCGGCTTCCAGCTTTTCCATGCCCCATATCGCTTCTTGTTCCATATCGACATGTTTGGGCGGTCGGATGTCCTTGAGATATCCGATCGCCTTTTCGTTTTGGAACCAATCTTTGCGATCCGGATCACGCAAGCTTTGTTCTTTCCAAGCCGCTTCCAAACGCGGGCTAAAGATGGGGGGAGCGCCTTTCCTCAGTCGGCCATTTTCTAACTTGGCCTTATAATTGAATGCGGGCGGGGACCGGCGGATGCTGCTGAACAGCTGCGGCCAATAATCTTGGCGCGAGCCGGTATGGGGATGTGCACCCGCAAAGCCCAGCACGCCGCTGAGCATGTCTTTTTTACGGAAAAGAATGGCATATAAGTCTTTCCCAAAATGAATGCGCTCATCAAGACTGGAAAAGTCCTCGATAATAAGCCCCGACAAGCGATAAGGCACAGTTGGATCGGAAGAATGAGCCGGGAATAAAATTTGATTGAGCTGCAGCAGGGATTGGAGCTGGAACGCCGGCGATTCAACGACATGCGATGTGAAGTAGGGATCACGGACGACTCGATCCTCGATATAATGCTGTTCATTAATGATGAGGGCGACGGAGAGCAGCTCCGACTCTCCGGAATGCATAAATCGCTCCCAGATCGGGAGCATGAAACGGGAAACATGAAATCGGCCGATAAGCGGCATGAGATTTTTGTTTCTTCTTTTACTTTCTCGATACAAAGCAAGCTGCGGATATGCATCCTGAAAAATATACGCATTCGCGTGCTCTAAAAATAAAAAAAGATCTTTTCGCTCTTGTTCTCCCAACAAGCGGGGCAGCCATTCACCTTGCAGATCGGTCATACTCCATCCGCCGTTTCGCGACACCATATGGGCCAGCAGCGCCCAATGGATCTCAGGGAACTCATCATATATTCGTTTGTATGCCGCCGTACGCGTTACATTGTTGCGGTTAAGCTCAGCTGTCTCCTGCTGGATTTTAGCGATCAATGCGATCATTTCCGAGCTTGGCATTAGGGGAATATGTGGGTTCAGATCGTTTCCGTTGTGATGGCTTTCGAGTGTTCGCCTAAGCTCCTTCTCAAGCTCCTTCCAGCTTCTCTGAGTCATCAGGGGGATTGCCTTTTGATGGTCTTCATTCCACCATTCCAACATATGCATAGGTAAATGAAGGACTGCTTTCGATAACACGGACCACCAAGAACGCTCCTTTACACGAACCATAGTTCCTCCTCTTCATGCAGCTTGCTGAATCTAACTTGAGAAATCGTCCTGTCATGATGCATCGTATGAGATTCAGGATGTCCACTATGCACCTCGAATATGAGACCGGAGATAGAGAGGAGAAGAAGATTCAAGAATCACGAAAGCGAGGGGAATGAAAATGGGCCTCAAAGTAAAAAGCCGATGGGTGAAAAAGTCTTTGCTGTGGATCAGCGGCGTATTGTCCGCGGCAATCGTTTTGACTGGCTGTGAGCAGATAGCTGGTGTAGATATTGAGAAATGGATGGTGCAAAATTCAGCGCTGGGCAGCTATGAAGCAAAAGGCAGTATATCGCTGAGGCTGGAGACGTCGGAATCGGCAAGCTTGAATGATGAACAGAGAGAGGTTGTGGACTTATTCAACGGCATGGAGCTGCGGTTCAATCATATTGCGATGGAGAACCCCTATGAGATATCGATGAACGGCGAGTGGGTGTCGGGCAGCTTAAGCATGCCTATCACTATGTCAGCCGATCAGGATGGGATGGCGTTAAATCTGGACGGTATATCCAAGCCGATCTACATCAGTACATCCCTGCCTGATGAAATTCCAGCGGAGATCGGGGCGATACAACAGCAGTTTCAATCGGAATATGCCGAACTCATGCGTCTCGTCAGCGCTTTTGCCTTTAAGCATTTGCCCAATCCGCCAGAAATCAAGCTTTCTCATGTCACCGAGAAAATTCAAGGGCAAGATGTGAATCTGACCCATGTTCATGCTGTCGTGAAAGGCAGTGATCTACTGCCGATATTAACGGCATTTATTCATAAGGTGGCAGAAGATGAAGCCGGGCTCAAGCAGTTGATCAGTGAGCTTTATGATGTTTTGTCACCGGTCATTGAAGGAATGATGACTATGAATGACCCGGGTGCAGTGAATTCGATGCCGGATAAATCGGTTCTCGTTGAAATGCTTTATACTGCCATTCAAGCAGAACTGCCTGCTCTGCTGGAGCAGTGGGATAGCTGGATGAAGCAGGCAGATCAGGATGAGACGCTGCAGACACTTTTGCAGGATGACAGCTACGTATCGGTCGATTTGTATTTCGATACCCACGGATATGTACGTAAGCAATTGTTTGATATCACCCTTGCACCGAAGCTGGAAGCGGAATTCAGTTCGATTCAGTCTATTCAGATCACCGGAGAAATGGAATATTGGAATGTAGACAAACCCGTGGAAGCGAGTAAGCTGGATGTAAGCGATGCCCTGCGGTTCGAGGGGCCGCTGCAGCCTTCTGCAGCGGATTTCTTCAGGAACGTGGATCCAGATTCGGTCCTTTACGAATTGGCATCGATGTTTGATCTAAATCGGACAGAGCTGTTCCTCATGCCATTTTCGGCAAAAGATAAAGAAATGGCTGCAGAGTGGGATGAACCTTTTGTCGAATTTGGCATCACCTATGTGCCGGTTCGTTATGTCGCCGAACATTTGGGGGCGGATGTAAGCTGGGACCGTGTGAATCAGCAGGTGACGATAATCGATTCATTGACGAATAAGGAAATTATTCTTAAGATAAATAGTAACCATGCATGGATCGATGGCAATATGACCGCTCTGCCTGCAGATACGGGGCTGCATTTGGTTGGGAATAAGATTTATGTTCCGATCAAATGGCTTGTTCACGAACTTGGCGGCCAAGTGGAATGGCAGCAGCAGGCGGATATTGTCATCGTGGAAAGAGTATATTAAGTGTGCTCGGAGTGCGTGTGTCAGCTGCTAAAATAAGAGGTGAAAAACAATGGAAAAAATCACATCAGACGCACAATACAGAGAGCTGATTGCCGGAGAAAAGCCTACCGTCGTTGTATTTAAGGCGACATGGTGCAAGGACTGTCATTTTATTGATCCGTTTATGCCGGAAGTCGTAGAGGCGTATTCTGATCGTTTGAATTTCTATGAAGTCGACCGGGATGAGCTTCCGGATCTTTGCTTCGAATTGAATATACTGGGGATTCCAAGCTTTGTAGCATTCAAGCAAGGCAATGAGCTTATTCGTTTTGTGAGCAAGCTGAGAAAAACCCGCGCCGAAATCGAAGAATTTCTGGATCGAGTCGTAGCCGTCGCGGCAGCGGTATAAGGTGCAATCTGTTGTTTATAAGTCAATTTGAAAGAAGGACATTGCATATTTTGGGCAGTATGACGAATATGCTATGTCTTTTTTTCATTCCATCTCCTTTATTTCCACTTTATTACTAATTGTATTATAGCAAATCAAAATTGTTGTTTTTATGGGGAAATGGATTGTTAAAAAATAGAGTCTGGCCTTTATTAGAATGAAGACCAGACCTTTACTCTTCTATTTATGATGGCATGAACTCATCTGCCCCCGGTTACGCGCTTCTCCCAGTAAGCCACGGCTTGGTACATTCCCGTTGCGATGATCGCAATAACGAACAAGCTGCCCAGCACTAAGGTGAAGTTGAATACCTGGAAGCCGTATATAATCAAATAGCCTAATCCTTGCTTGGATACAAGAAATTCACCGACGATGACGCCGATCCAGGCCAGCCCCACATTTACTTTTAACGCAGAGACGATAGAGGGGATGGAAGCGGGGAGAATGACCTTCTGGAATACTTTGTTTTTTTGTCCGCCGAATATAGTAATCACCTTAATGTAATTCGGATCGACTTCTTTGAAGCTCGAATAGACGACCAGTGTTGTAATAATGACGGTAATGGCTAGTGTCATCCCGATAATAGATAGCATATTCGGTCCAAGTCCGACGATAAACAGCGGTCCCAGCGCTACCTTGGGCATGGAATTGAATACGACAATGAACGGATCTAATACTTTGGATAGAAAAGGGGACCACCAGATGAGTGTAGCGAGCGCTGTACCCAGCAGCGTACCAAGTACAAATCCGATGATGGTTTCACCTACGGTATACGCCGTGTGCATGAATAGAGACCCCTCCGCCGCTTGTTCCCATAACAGAGCGACAATTTTGCTCGGATAGCTGAACAGCAGCACGTCGACCCATTTCAAGCGTCCGGCGACTTCCCATAAACCAAAGAAAAGGGCGAGAATGAGCAGCTGCGTCGTAAATACCCATCCTTTTTCCTTTCGCAGCTGCTTTTTATAAGCGTCGTGAACTTGCTCGGTCAGCTTCGTATTCACATCTCACCCCTCCTTATCCATCGCTTCGAATTCCTGCCACACTTCCCGAAACAGCTCGTGGAATCCTGTCGCCTCCCTGGCTTCGAACGGCAGCGCGTTTCGGATGGGGTCAGGTACGACGAATTCCTTGCGAATTCTTCCGGGATTTTTTCCAAGCATAATCACTCTGTCGCTCATTGCAATGGCTTCGGATATATCGTGCGTGACTAAGATTGCGGTTTTTTTATGGTTCTTTATCGTTTGAAGAATGAGATCTTCAAGCTGCAGCTTCGTTTGGTAATCGAGCGCCGAAAAAGGTTCGTCGAGCAGGAGCACATCCGGGCGGGTCGCCATCGTTCGTACCAGCGCAACCCTCTGTCTCATACCGCCTGACAGCTGGTGAGGATACAGGTCTCGTGCTTTGCTTAAGTTCATTTCTTCTAACAAGTGGGACACATATTGTTCGTGTTCAGGACGAAGCTGCTTTCGAAGCTCTAACCCAATAATGGCGTTGCTCCAAATCGTTCGCCACGGGTAGAGATAATCCTGCTGAAGCATGTAACCGATCTTCGGGTGTGGACCTTTCACCGGCTTTCCTTCAATTTGTACGGTTCCTTCGGTCGGTTGAATCAACCCGGCAATAATGGACAGCAGTGTCGTCTTTCCGCAGCCGCTCGGTCCAACCAGGCTGATGAATTCACCGTCGCGGACTTGCAGATGAATATTCTGCACTGCGAGTGATGCTTCCCTTTCCGTAACATAGACGTGAGAAACGTGGTTCATACTGACTACGTGCTGCATGCGGATCCCCCCTTGGCTAGTATTAAACTGACGCCGGGCTCCTCTATTATTTCATCGCTTCTTCCGCGAACGAATTATTGACTAATGTGCCGTGCTCGACTCTCTCCGGTAATTCTCCAGCCTCTTCCATAATATCCTGTAAATTGTTCCATTCTTCTTCATCGATGGTAGGATCTGTGGCAAAGCTGCCTTGTTCTTTGTAGCGCTGAATAACGGCAGTTACGGTATCTTGGTCGGCATCTTCGAAGTATGGCATCACAAGCTCCGTAATTTCTTCCACCTCATGCTCTTGAATCCATTGCTGCGCTTTATATACTGCATTGGTAAACTTTTGAACGACTTCCGGATCGTCTTCGATCATGCTCTGCTTTGTCATAAACACGGTATAGGGAAGATGCCCGCTTTCTGTCCCGAAGGAAGCGACGATGTGACCACGATTTTCCTGTTCAAAAATGGTCGCCTGCGGTTCAAATAACTGAACAAAGTCGCCGGTTCCAGAAGCGAATGCGGAAGGAATATTAGCAAACTCGACGTTTTGAATGAGCTCCAAATCACTGTGCGGGTCGATTCCGTTTTTCTTCAGCGTAAATTCGCCGGCCATTTGCGGCATGCCGCCTTTACGCTGCCCTAAAAACGTAGAGCCCTTCAACATATCCCAGCTGAAGTTCTCGATCGGTTCGCGCGATACGAGGAACGTCCCGTCGGTTTGGGTCAATTGGGCAAAGTTGATCACCGGATCTTCAGCTTCCTGGAGATACACATAGATCGACGTTTCAGAGCCGACAAGAGCTACATCGATGCTTCCGGTCAGAAGAGCAGTCATCGTTTTGTCGCCGCCAAAAGTGGTGGTCAGCTCAATGTTGAGTCCTTCTTCTTCAAAAAAACCTTTTTCAATCGCTACATATTGCGGTGCGTAAAATAAGGAACGCGTCACTTCTCCGATTCGAATTTTTTGTGTTTGATCCTCTTTTGAATTGCTGCATGCAGTAAGGAAGATGGATACGCAGAAGAGAACGGCGAGTGCGGCTGTAAACCATCTTTTCATTTCAACCCCTCCTATTCGAAAGCCGTTTTTTACATTCGTGACCTGGCATATGCTTGACGATGGAATGGGACGCATATACCTGCCATTTACCTTTAACGGTTCGAAAAATGTGTTTGTTTCTTATCGTATGCAAAGCTTTAGGCAAGGGTGCTTGTCACCCTTATGACACCCACATGACATAACATTGTAACAGTTCAAATTGGAATTGGACTGTTTTTCTGGATATAATGAAGTAGTATTCATAGGATGGTTTTATCAGGTCATCATAGGACCATCCGTCTATCGTGACTCTTATTATTCAATATCCAAGTTAAGAAGGTGACATCTATGCTTAAATGGACCAAAAGACTGGCGTTGGTCACCTGTATCGGTATGTTTATCATTGTGATGGCTGGCGCCGTGGTGACGCAGACGGAATCCGGCGAAGGCTGCGGAACGGATTGGCCGCTTTGTCACGGAAAATTTATTCCGGCGTACTCCATTCCTTCCATCATTGAATATAATCACCGGTTGGTAACCAGCATTGGAGGCTTATTGGTGCTGGGCACATTCATTGCCGTCATGAAGCATGTGAAGCGCAAAGAGGCCAAGCTGTATGCGTCGGCAGCATTGTTTTTCACCATTCTGCAGGCCGCATTAGGTGCTCTGGCTGTTATATATCCAACCTCCCCGCTTGTCATGGCGCTGCATTTCGGATTTTCGCTGCTCGGCTTTGCAAGTACGCTGCTTCTTGTATTGGTGCTGAGGAAGGCACATCTGCCGGATCATCCTAGCGGGTGGGGGGAGGCAACGGAGGGCAGTCCGAAAGTGTCTCGCGGCTTTATGTGGATGGTTTGGCTGACGCTGATCTACACGTATGTTGTCGTATACTTAGGTGCGTACGTACGGCATATGGATGCGGCTGCAGGCTGCGGAAGAGATTGGCCGCTGTGCAACGGGGAAGTGATCCCTTCTCTAGAAGGAATTCAAGGGGTTGCATTCATTCACCGTTTAGGGGCACTGCTATTGTTCTTATTGGTTGCATGGGTGGCTCATATCGGCTACCGGCGGTATCATTTACTGAAGGAAGTAAGGACAGGCTCTATAGCCATCATTGTTCTAACGGTTGCTCAAGTGCTAAGCGGAGCGTTGGTCGTTTTCAGCCTGAATGATGAGAACCTGTATTTATTTACAAGCCTGCTGCATTCGTTCATTATTCTGTTCCTATTCTCTATATTGTGTTATTTAAGCATCATAACCTGGCTGCTCAGGGAAGGCCGAGACGAACAGCAGTGATTTGGATTAGCGGCATACAATGAATCGAACAAAACGGCGCCTACCTTAGATACGAATAGTAGGAGCGCACCACAGGAGCCGAGGGGCTCCTTTTCTCATTTGACGGGGGAGCAGTCAGGTTTTTGTGAATTGAGACCATAATAGGGTATGATAGATGATGATCCGTTTTAAAAAAGGGGGAGTGCCGATGCTGAGGAAACTTTTTAATGAACCAAGAAGAAAGGACGCCGGTTCGCTGCAAAAAGCACATGATGCGATCACGGACTATATACGTCTGATGGATCAGCGGAAATCGGACGATTATAAGCTCAACTTTTGGGCGAAGGGATTTTTAGACAGCTTGAATGAGCTTGAGCAAAGTGTTTACTGCAGCCAAAAATACGCTGCGCTGATACATAAAACGATTGAGGAACAAATGAATGCCGAGGAGCTTGAGCAGTATCATCTGTTCTTATACTTTTACAAAAACGCTTTTATCCGGGTCTTTTCGATATTAGACAAGCTGGGATATTTCATCAACGAACTGCTGAGTGTGCGAACGGAAAAAATAAAGCCGAAATTTTCTTATTATACAGTGCTTAGAGTGATGCATGAAAAGCAAATTCATCCGCAGTTTGAACAGAAATTGTTTGATTTAAAGGTGAAGTACAAGGAACCGATGCATCGTCTGCGGCAAAAGCGGAATATCGAAATTCATTATATGAATGTCGAGCTTGTCGATGATCTCTACGCATCAGGCAGAACGCATTCGACAGATAATTCCATCGAAAACCCTGCTTTGATAATGAAGGATTTACAGCAGGCCTATGAAATGGTCATTCAATCGGTTGAAATCGTTTTTCAATATGCGAAGCGTATGCTAACATAATAGATGGAAACTGACCTTGCAGTGTTCATTTGGAGGGGAGCATTACCATGGGGTTGCAGCAAAAGGTTGCCCTAATTACTGGGGGAGCTCGGGGATTGGGGAAGATGACCGCTTTCGCATTGGCTCAAGCCGGCTGCAGCGTAGCGGTAAGCTATGTGAACAGTAAACAGGAAGCCGATCAGCTGGTAGATCAGCTGAAGGAGTTCGGTGTGAGGTCCGCTGCGTATCGCGGAGACATCACAAAAAGTGAAGATATACAGCACATCGTGGAGCAGACGGTCCATGAATTGGGCGACATCGATATATTAATCAATAACGCAGGCCCGTTCGTTCGTGAACGAAAGCTGTTTGCAGATTATACAGCGGAAGAAATTCGCTATTTGTTGTCTGGCAATCTTCTGGGCGTCATGGAATTGGATCACCTGGTTCTGCCCGCTATGAGAAAGAAAGGCTGGGGACGTATTATTCATTTCGGCTTCAGTCATGCGGCAGAAGCAAGGGGATGGCCGCATCGGGCGGTGTACGCCGCATCTAAGGTCGGACTGGTTTCTTTTACGAAGACGCTGGCGGTAGAAGAAGCCCAGTTTGGCATAACGGTCAATATGGTATGTCCGGGAGACATCCGGGGCGATAATAAGGAAAAGTGGATACATGAGGTGAAAAGCATCCCAGATATGGAATCCCCGCGTGGGAGGCCAGGTGCCGGAGAGGATGTAGCCCGTGCCATTTTGTTTTTATGTGAGGACAAATCTGACTTTATTACCGGTAATATGCTGGATGTTTCCGGCGGTCTAGACCCTATACGTACACTGCCTATAAGATCATGATGGGGAAGCAGCCTGACAAGAGAAACGGAAGGGCTGCTTTTTCATATATGTTTGATGTGATGATTTTCGCAACATGCTTGCATGCATATTCGTCTATATGATTGGAAAGGTTGGATGATTTGCCATATCAAAAGGAGAGAAGCACCCATGAAAAAATGGATAATGGCTCTGCTTGCCGCAGGAATGTTATTTCCGAACGGTCAAGCGGATGCGGAAACGGGACAAGTACATTTTTATTTAAATAATGAAAAGCAATTGCTGCAGCAAGCTCCATATGTGTTGGATGGCAGAGTATATGTACCGCTGCGGGAGATAGGAAATAAGCTGGATGCCAGAACCGTATGGGATGGGGAGAATAAAACCGTATATATGTGGAGCCCGGACTCTTCTTTAGAATGGACCTTAGGAAGCGAAAATATGATGGTGAATGGGCAAAGCATAAAAACGGATGCTGCACCAATGATAAGGAACCAATCGATCTATGTTCCGATCCGTTTTATTTCGGATGCTTTCGGCGCCCCAATTTCTTGGGATAGCTCAAGCTATGCCGTGACATTGAACCAGGAGCCGAATCGTTATTACAGTACGGAATTATCGAAGGCGAAAATTTGGCTTGATCCTGCATTGCAAAAGCTGTATATTTCCGAAGGTAAAAATCCGACAGCTGTCATTGAGCAACTTCAAATGGACAGCACGGAATGGCTCAGTATGGAGGCGGCTGTCATTGACGATACCTCCTACCTTATCACGATTCAATCGGTGACGGGGGAACCGCATCTTCATACTTACCAATATCGCTATCTCGTTAGCGAAGGAGAACTGCGGCATCATACACAGATCGATTATTATGGTTTTAAGTCGACTGTGAATCGATCCGTATTTGATGGCAAAGCGGTGATGCTGGATAGTACGACACTTGAAATTGTAAATACGTCGGGTAACGTCGAGCACAGCTACCCGCTGCAGGAGTATACCGGTATGGAGGGGCCATTCATCGTAGAGCAGGTATATGAAGATTATTTGCTTGTCCGTCCCTATCGGTTGGACGCTTTAGTTCTAATCGATTTGGAAAATAAACGAGCGACAACGCTGTATGAAGCTCTGCTAAGCGAAGAAGAGCAATCTTATTTGGAAGAGCGTTATTCGGATGGCGAAGGCATTATGTTCGACTATCCCGGCGATCAGATTCGCTTTGTGAAGCGGGAAGGGGATACATTCCACTTTACGTATAAAGGTTTGTTCGACAATAAGGAATATAATGTAGAATATGAAGTCCAGTAAAAGATCCATCAACAAATGAACAACAAAAGCCTCTGGCTATGCCAGAGGCTTATTGTTTGTCATATTAGAATACTTGTTCAACTTCCGTAATACCTTCAACCTCTTCAATGAGAGCTCTTTCGATACCGGCTTTGAGCGTAATGGTGGAGCTTGGGCAGCTGCCGCATGCACCCATTAATTTTAGCTTAACGACTCCATCCTCTACATCAACCAACTCGCAGTCGCCGCCGTCGCGCTGCAAGAAGGGACGCAGCTTATCTAAAACCTCCAGTACTTCATCATACTGAGTTTTTTGTGCTTGTTCACTCATTTGATTCAACTCCTTCCTTCCATTATTATAGTACAATAAGCCGTAAAAGAAAATGGCAACCTGAATGAAAAGGTGATGAACAATTTTAGGAAGCCCTAATTCATCCATTATATACACAGATCAAATAGAAAGGTGAAGCGGGATGAGACCGATCATTGAATTTTGCACCAATAATATGCATCATGGGACCGATGAAGTGATGGACAAGCTGGAGGAAAATCCTGATTACGATGTGATTGAGTACGGCTGTCTGAATAACTGCGGACAATGCGTAATGGAGCCGTTTGCGCTGGTTAATGGGAAAATCATAGATGCCAAGACGATCGATGAATTATATACCAAAATATTAAAGGCGATTGAAGACGAAGAGGGAGAGGACCCGTTCGCCTTCCTTGATGATTTGGATTAATCAAAGCTTTAGTATCGGGATCGGATCAAGTAGTCAGCAAAAAAAGAAAAAGGAGCGAGGATTCGTGGCAATCTAACCATGAACCTCACTCTTTTTCGCTAAATAAAGGTGTTAAGGTGTTACACACACCCACCCTGGATCGTATGAACTTAAAACTACGAGCCCACAAGACGCCATCTGGCGTTTTTCTTTTTTTTAACCGCGTCCAGCTTAATATACTTTGATTTCATTGTAGAAGGTGTCGCGCTCGACAGGAATGCGGTCAGCACCTTTAACCAGCCATACGAGCTCATCGCGAGTTAAGCCTTCCTGCGTCAGCGCACCGGCTGCGTGACTGATTCTTTCCTTGACCATCGTTCCGTGTATATCGGAGGCGCCGAATGTAAGCGCCACTTGTGTCAGCTGAGTTCCGATATTGATGAAATACGCTTTAATATGCTGGAAGTTATCCAGCATCAGACGGCTGATGGCGATCGTCTTCAAATCCTCGAATGCAGAATTTCTGCGTTTAATTCCAGCATTTTTGCTTTTTGGTTGTACAGCCAGCGGGATAAAGACCATGAAACCGTTCGTGTCATCCTGCAATTCACGAAGATAGATCATATGCTGCAGGCGTTCCTCATACGTCTCAATCGAACCGTACAGCATCGTGGCATGGGTACGGATACCGATCTCATGGGCGGTACGGTGCACTTCAAGCCATTGCTCTGTCGTTGCTTTGTTGACACTCATTTTTTTACGATAGCGCTCGGACAAAATTTCTGCGCCTCCGCCGGTCAAGCTGCCCAATCCGGCTTCTTTAAGACGAAGGAGCACTTCTTTGATGCTGAGACCGCTCAGTCTTGAGAAGAATTCAATTTCTGCTGCCGTATACGATTTAATCGTTACTTCCGGAAAACGCTTCTTGAGCGCGCGGATCGAATCCACATAATATTCAAAAGGAACCGTAGGGTTATGTCCACCGGTAATATGAAATTCTCTTACGCCTGGATGATAATGCTGTTCCGCGAATGCAATCACTTCATCCGGAGTATTCGTGTAAGCACCCTCGTCACCCGGGTTTCGCTTAAAGTTGCAGAATGCGCAGGAAGCCTCACAGACGTTCGTAAAATATAAGGTCATATTCTCAATGAAGTAGACTTTTTTCTCATTTTTGCGCATGTTGACTTCGTTCGCCAATTGGCCTATCGTCAGCAAATCTTGACTTTCATATAAAAACAGGCCGTCTTCCATGCTCAGTCTTTCTCCAGCGAAGACTTTTTCCTTAATCGTATTCATTTGTTTGTCCGGACTGTTTAAAATGATGGACATGTTGAATATTTCCTCCTTATGAGAACCAACGGAAAACAAGTTGGATCTAAAATGATGGTTGAAGCTGCGCGGAAGGATGACCTTGCATTGTAATAAAGGATTTTGATGTAAGCCCAACTATGTAACTTTTTGCACAAGCAAAAGCATAGGCTGACAATTTGAAGTGCTTTTGTTTATTATAAACCTATTATTTCAGTAGGAGCAATAAATGTAAATGGTAGATTTAGTGGCAAAAGGCAGGAGTTCCTGTATTCGTACTACTTGAGTAACGGCCTGATTGTTGTGTATACTTAATATATACGCTGCTCAACGTATGAACATGTCGTTAGGTTATGAGCAAAGGAGGAATACAATATGATGACCATTACAGAAAGTGCGGTAGACCAAATTAAAGATATGCTGGCGGCTCAGGAGTCATCGAATCTGTTCTTAAGAGTCGGTGTGAAGGAAGGCGGCTGCAGCGGTTTTTCATATGGAATGGGTTTTGATGATGAGGTGAACAGCGAGGATGAGACGCTGGAAGTAAACGGACTAAAGGTCGTCGTTGACCCTTACAGCGCCCGGTTTTTGAACGGAGTCATTATTGATTTTAAACAATCCGATGTCGGCGGTGGATTTACGATTGATAATCCGAATGCCATCGCCACCTGCGGCTGCGGAAGCTCCTTTAGAACAGCGAAAGAGGCAGGAAAACCAGGAGATTGCTAATATGATCAAGACCGCCTTGGCGGTCTTTTTTTTTGATTATCGAACCTTCGAAGGGCTTTTGCCCCGGAACTTTTTGTACTGCCGGCTGAAGAAATATACATCCTTATATCCGAGCGCTTCAGCAACCTCCGACACGTTCATCCCTGCATAATAGAGCAGATGCTCCGCCCTTTCAATCCGAGATTCGATGATAAACTGCTGAAGCGGCTTCCCGATAATTTCCTTAAATTTGATGGAGAAATATCTGGGAGAGAGCTGAGCTCTGGCAGCCAATTCCTCAAGCTTATGCCATTTCGCAGGATTCTGAATAATGAAGTTGGCTGCTTCCTGAATCACTTCGTTAAGATGTCGGCTCGTTGAATTGAGTTCTTTCGGCTGCGCCTGATCAAATCGAATCAGATGAATCATGAGCTGCTTAATAATTAACTGAGCTTCAATATCAGCAGCGAACTCATCATTTAATCGAACCCTTACAAAGCGAGTGAGCAGCATTTCGAAATCTTTGGTATCCTGCAGCACGCGATATTGATCTGGAATCCTGGACGGCTTCTCCGATGGATGGATATTAAAATGGATATAAGTGATTGTGAGCGGGCGCTGAGGATTGTGAGTCGCACTCGTATGATCTCCAGGACGAAATAAGAAACAGCTGCCTCTTTGGACGGAATAGACTTTATCGTTAACAATGACCTCGCCTTCTCCTTCCCAAACGTAAAATAAGTCGAAATTTGGGATGGGCTTTTCTCTTTTCGCCCATTTCCAGGAAGGCTCGCAACTGATTTTGGCGTATGATTGGGTTAATAGAATTGAAGTCGCAGGGGTTTCTATCATGTGGCTAACTCCTATTCATACTACAATTTTAAATATATTTTCATATAATTAACGCAGAAATGCAAATGAAGAGAAAAAGAATGTCAAATAACGAATAATATTCAATCTGAAGTTATTCATTATATTTTTTTATAGGGAAATGGAAAGAAATAGATGTGAACAACTTTATCCACATCACTCACATTAGAGAATAGACACAATACGACAGTTATGAACAATCCACCCACAGGATATCCACATCAAGGTGTGGGTAATCATCAAGTTGTTTGTAATTTCGTATCGTGATAAGATGATAACACTTCAATAAATATCAATTTTTTGGGTGATCTAAAAATGAAGTTACTAAGTAATGAAGCATTAGTGGAGACATACGTCAAAGCCGTCGATCTGAATTTGGAACGCGATTTTATTGATTTGCTGTTTCAGGAAATTAAACGAAGAAAACTGAATGTGACAGGAAGAAAGCATGCTAATCTTCATTTGACCTCATGAAGGATTGTTCATCAACTGCCGCATGATATGTACCTTTGCAAACCGGGCAAAATGCAATATGAATACACCGATGATGCTCGGCATCTCCAGCAATTCCATTCGTCAATTTATACTCATCAATGGGCCGGTAAGGAGAATACGGTCCGTAAAAATCATGAAAACGGCCAAAATCCTCTGTTTTTTGCTGACAGCTTGGACACGTAAAATCCAAATCCCTAAAACCGTTGCATACAGGACAAACAAAAGACATAAGGGTATCCCTCCAATTATGGATTCGGAATACCCTTATTTTTTACTCTTTGTAGAGTTTACATTCACTTTAGGAGACAATTGATTCGCCTATGGATTAAAATTTCATATTGCTGCTATGGCCTGGAGACAGTTTCGCTTCAGGATCAAAATACACTTTGGCATTATTAATCGCAGTCGGAGCCTCTCCGAAACCGACAGCAATGAGCTTCAGTTTGCCTGGATATGTCGTGATATCACCAGCTGCAAAGATGCCCGGAATATTGGTTTCCATTCGTGAATCAACAACGATGGAGCCCTTCTCAATTTCTAATCCCCATTCCGAAATAGGACCTAGGGAAGAAACAAAGCCATAATTGACGATTAAATCATCGACATCGACCACGAGTTGTTCGCCGGTCTTGGTATGCTTTAATATCACTTCCTCAATTGCATCTTGTCCGTTCAAGCCTTCGATTTCATATGGAGTTAAAACTTCAACCTTTGATTTCATCAAGTTTTCTACACTATGCTCATGAGCCCGGAATTTATCCCGGCGATGGACTAAGGTGACTTTTTCGGCAATCGGCTCCAGCATTAAAGCCCAGTCGACAGCAGAGTCCCCGCCGCCGCAAATGAGAACGCGTTTACCGGCATATTGCTGTAAATCTTGTACGAAATAACGAAGATTCGTCTTCTCATATTTGGCAGCATCCTCTATTTCGAGACGGCGCGGCTCGAAGGCTCCGACACCTGCTGTAATAATGACAGATTTGCATCGGTGAATGCCTTTATCGGTCTTTACTTCAAAGAGACGCTCTTCTTTCTTCTCAACATGAGTTACTTTCTCTTCCAGGCAAATCTCCGTAGGAAAATGTTCCATTTGCTGAATCAAATTTTGCACCAGATCCTGTGCTTTTACTTTAGGAAATCCGGCGACGTCATAAATGTACTTTTCTGGATATAATGCTGCTAATTGGCCGCCAAGCTGCGGCATACTCTCTATAATTTTGACACTTGCTTGTCTCATTCCGCCATAGAAAGCAGCGAAAAGACCAGCCGGCCCCCCGCCAATTACGATAATGTCCACGACTTCCTGTTGGTTTGTTTGTGACATGGTTCCACCTCCGCGGTTCTTTATGTATCCATCCTTATTATAACGATTTGCATAGCGGAATGGAAACGACAGGAGAAGCCGCTAGATAGCTTAAAAAGGGGTTGATATTTTGAGCCCGTCATAATATTATTGCATGAGACTTTACATAGAGAGAGTGTCTCATATAGAGAGAGAAAAAGTGAATCCATTTCATAACTGACCATAACATTGGATTTATACCTACATTTGATATACAGCTTTGATGAAAACAGCTAAAGTATAATGAAAATGGATTCGAGTATGTATCATTTTACAAATGTGTGTGTCATCTTTCACAAATATGGCTGCGGCACATGCTTTTCACGGGTACATCAAATATACTTAAAGAGACCACAACTATATACAGGAATGGAAGGGATTTTGGATGAGCAACCGCATACCCCGTATTTTAATTCTTGGAGCTGGTTACGGTGGAATTATTACTGCACAAAAGCTGCAAAAGCAGTTGAATTATAATGAGGCAGACGTAACATTAGTAAGCAAGCATGAATATCACTATGTCACAACCCATTTGCATATGCCTGCTGCGGGTACCGATGATCCGCAAAATGCGAAAGTCAATATATTAAAACTGATTGACGAATTTAAAATTGATTTCGTGAAGTCAACGGTTCAGCAAATTCGGCCGCAGGAGAAGAAAGTGATTCTCGAGGATGGAACGCTGTCGTACGATTATTTAGTCATTGCGATGGGCGGCCAACCGGAGACCTTCGGCATTCCGGGGATGAAGGAAAATGCGTTCTTCATTCGCAGCCTGAATGCGGTGAATATGATCAGAGCACACATCGAATATCAATTTGCTAAATACAAAATGGAGCCGCATCGTCAGGAGTATCTTACGTTCGTCGTGGGCGGTGCAGGTTTTACAGGAATCGAATTTGTCGGTGAGCTGGCAGACCGGATTCCGGTGCTCTGCCGACGTTATGATGTCGATCCGAAGCTCGTAAAAATCTATAATGTTGAAGCGGCACCGACTGCGCTGCCTGGCTTTGATCCAGAATTGGTTCAGTACGGAGTCAAAGTTCTTGAGAATAAAGGTGTACAGTTCAAAATCGGCATTGCCGTAAAAGAATGCCATCCGGATCACGTTGTGCTGGCAGACGGTGAAGTGATTAAGACGAGAACAGTGGTTTGGACGGGAGGCATTCGCGGCAATCAAATGATCGAAGATGCTGGCTTTGAAGTCATGAGAGGCCGCGTGAAGGTCGATGAACATTTGCGAGTATCTGGTAATGACAACGTATATGTCATTGGAGATAATGCATTGGTTTTCAATGAAGAGAATCGTCCATATCCTCCTACCGCACAAATCGCTATGCAGATGGGGATCAATTGCGCACATAATCTCGTTGCTTCCATTCGCGGCGGTCAATTAAAGCCATTCCAACCTCAAATAAAAGGAACGGTGGCTTCGCTTGGCAAAGGCTCAGCGATTGGGGTAGTAGGTAAGAGGAAACTGAAGGGCTGGACCGCTGTTCAAATGAAGAAAATCATTGATAATCGTTGGTTGTTTACGATAGGCGGAATATCGCTCGTTTTAAGAAAAGGCCGTTTCTTCAGCTAACTTTGCGCCGATGCTGTTCGCAGCAGGGAGGAAAAGCACATGAGACATTGCAGTGTACAGGTAAGAGGTTTGTTGACCCGAAGTGAATTGGATCGTTACAATGCATTGATGGAGGTCGGCAAATATCTGGAAGAGCAGCAGCGTTATGATCTGTCAAATATCGTACAGCAGGAAGTCGATATCCTGATTCAGCCAGCCATCGAACGTTTAAAGGAAAAGAGCAGGCAGCGTGATCGAATGACCGAGGAATATTTGCGTTCCATGGATATAGAGGAAGATGAACAATAGTCCTAATTTTTTTACTGAGAGAAAAGAGGCCGCTTATCGAGAGCGGCCTCTTTTTCATATCTTGCTAGGAAAATAAATAAGCCGGTCAATGATGACCGGCTTATGCGTATTACGGGGAATTTTCAAGATAAGCAATGACTTAGTTGGATTCCTCGAAGCTGTTAATGATCTCATCGAAGAGCGGTTTTTGCGCGTCGAAAGTGCTGGCCATCGTCCAAGTCAGGGCTTGATAAAAGTGGTCTTGACCTTCAATAATCGCGACTACATAGCCGAGCTTCACGCCTTCAACTTCACCATTTAAATCAAATTTAATTGCTTTGTTTCCATTGATGGTCGTTTCTTCGTTGTTGACCATATCAAGTCCAGCAAAGTTGGCTTCGATCAAACCGTAGTAATCTTCAAGCTCAAAACCGTCACCAAAATCTGCTTTTGGTTCTTTCAGTACAATGAGATAACCATTTTTGCTTTGGTATTGCAGATCAGCTTCCGGGCTGAGGAATTCATTTTCCTGCCAAGTATCTGGAATGCTCATCACAATGCCGTTTTTATCAACGGTTTCCAATGTGTAGTCTTCATCTGCTGGAACGGTACTTTCATCATAATCTAATGCGACAAAGCTGCTTGCGATGTTTTTGAATTCTTCTTCATGGTTGCCATAGTTGCTTCCTGTAGACCAGCTAACCACCTGATGGAAGTCTCTGTCGGTTTCGATGATTGTGATCAAGTAGCCAATGTCTACGCCTTGCACTGTACCGTTAAGATTGAATTGTACAGCTGGATGACCGTCAATGGTCATGTCGGCAACATCGGATTGTTCGCTGTTTTGAGCTACAGCTGTCATCTGCTGTGTAATAAGATCAGCATACGTCGCAAGATCTAATTCTCCGCCAATATCTGTTTTGGCTTCGCTGATGACCATAATATATTTCTCATCTCTCATATTGGCAGCTTCAAGAGTAGACAAAGCGTTTTGCTTTTGTTCTACAAGGTTCCAGTCATCTGGAAGCGTCACTTCTGCTTTCCCGTCTTCCGTAGAGTGTACATTGCCTTCGATTACCGGCTCTTCATCAACTGGCTCTTCTTCAACGGGTTCTTGATTTTCAGTGGAATTTTCTTCATTCGTTACTGTATTTTCTTGATTACTCGAGGTGTTCTTCTTGCTGTCTTCATTGTTATTGCTTGAACAACCGATGACGGCAGTCGCCAACGTTAATGCAAGCAAAGTCATCCATATTTTTTTCATTAGGGTCCTACTCTCCTCTTTCTGTGTTAGTCCTTGGGAATAAAGGTAAAATATATATAAGGACAAAACAGAGGAACTTCTGCTGGAGAAGTTCCTTCACAGTGTACTGTAAAAGCAAAGATGCGTTTTTTTATATTTGTATCGCATCCATTCAATCGATGATTATGGTATAAACTGCACTGGGCTTATTTAAGAAGATGCTCGATGCCTTCACGGTCAACAAGGTTTCCGACGAAAAATTCCCCAAATTCGCCGTAACGCGCGCTGACTTCGTCAAAACGCATTTCATAAACAAGCTTTTTGAATTGCAGCGGGTCATCAGCAAATAAGGTGACGCCCCATTCCCAATCATCAAAGCCAACTGACCCTGTGATAATCTGTTTCACCTTTCCCGCATAAGAACGTCCTATGAGACCATGGCTCCGCATCATGCTTCTGCGTTCATCCATGCTGAGCATATACCAGTTGTCCTGGCCATCTCTCTTTTTGTTCATAGGGTAGAAGCAAATGTGTTTGCTTTTCGGAAGCACGGGCTTTAGTCTTGCCACAACCTCCGGATTTTCCATCGGATCGGAACCAGGTTTGGCCATATAATTACTGAGTTCGACAACGGAAACGTAAGAATAGGCCGGAATGAGGAAAGGCGCAATGGCTGATTGGTTCAAAGCTGTTTCAAGCT
This sequence comes from Marinicrinis lubricantis, assembly GCF_042658665.1. Taxonomy (NCBI): domain Bacteria; kingdom Bacillati; phylum Bacillota; class Bacilli; order Caryophanales; family Paenibacillaceae; genus Marinicrinis; species Marinicrinis lubricantis. The sequence continues at coordinate 105,452 of NZ_JBHSQV010000184.1, read as the reverse complement.
CGCCCAACTGATCCATCGATTCGCGCAAATTCATAAACATGAGGTCTGCCTTTTGGCCTACAATGTAGTACATGGCATGACTTCCGACTTTTTCAGTCTGCGCTTGTTCCCATCCCTGCACAATTGTATTTAAATCTTGCAGAGCTTCTTTTTTGTGACCGTCATCCGCTTGTTTCCAAGCGTTCCAATCGATGTACCGAAAATCATGTAAAGCGTACCATCCGTCTAATGTTTGAGCTGCTTCATTGGTGCGATGTGTGGTTTCATTCATGGACTAGTAACACCCCTTACAGATTTATGCAACGGTATCATTTTATATAATAATTACGCAAAGAGCAATTGAAAGGTTTCGAAAGATGTGCCATTTCTGTTAAAAATATTGAATCCACTGCGTAATTCAAGTACACTTATGGATGTCATATCGATGTAAGGAGGAAACCGGAAGTGACTGCAGAACTGCTTCAGCTGCCCATTCTGCTCGTGCTTTTCTTCGTTTTGCTGTTTGGGATCGGCTTTATTTTAAACATGCTGCTGAAAACCACCTGGCTTACCATCTATTTATATATTTTTGTCATGCTTCCATTGGTGTTTTATCGGCTGTACGACACAGACATGTCCTTCTGGGGGAACCTGAAGAGCTATCAAATCGCAGATTACTTAACTGCGCTTGGCGGATTAGCCGGTGCTTATTTCAGCGGATCGGCGATTAAAACGCTGAGGGAAAAAGGATACAAGATGTTTTAATGATGTTTTCGTTTTACATATGTCAGCTTAATGACATTCGTTTCTAATACAAGGGGACTTTCTTCTCGGCTGTGGTCCGAAAGGAGAGTCCCTTTGTTTTCCGGGTGATAACGATGCGGCTGCAGGGAATAATACACCTTAAGATAATTGGAGGTGTAAAGGACTATGCCGATGATCGATGTGAATGGGATCAAGCTGCATTATCATTTGAAGGGCAGAGGTCTGCCTATCTTGTTTATTCATCCTCCGCTGCTGACGAGTGAAAATTTCAATTATCAGCTGGAGCAGCTTTCCGACCAATTTACGGTCGTTGTATTTGACATTCGGGGCCATGGACACAGTGAGGCTTCAGCAGCTCCTATCACTTATACACTGATATCCTCCGATATTCAGCAATTGATGAACGCGTTGAATATCAAGAAATGCTACTTAGCGGGTTATTCCACAGGCGGGGGAATTGCTCTGGATGCGATGCTTACGTATCCCGATCGGTTTTATGGCGGCATTCTCATCAGCGCGATGTCGGAAGTATCCGATCCTTGGCTTAAGTTTCGAATTTCTATGGCTGAGCGTATGTGCGACATGAAGGCGAAGAAATTGCTTTCTTGGGCGATCAGTTATGGCAATGCAGACATGGATATCACGTACCGAAATTTAATGGAGTCCGCCCTCAAAGGCAATCTGGAAAACATGAAGCAGTACTACTCGATCAGCAAGCAATTTTGCTGTACCGACAGCTTGAGATATCTAAAAATTCCACAGCTGCTCGTATATGGCGAAAAGGATAAAGCGTTCCATCGCTATGCAAAAATGCTGAAAAAGGAGCTTCCTTCGAGCCAGCTTTATTATATTCGCGGTCTCCGACATCAGCTGCCTACGAAAGCGCCATATAAATTGAATGGTTTGATCCGCAAATGGATTACCGAGCATCAAGAGATGGGTTTAAATAATCGTGTTCTCACGACATTGGATAGAGTGCCGCTCGTGAATACCGAATATGCATCTACCGTTTCCAGACAACACCAGGCGCCGCACTAAACATTTATGTAGAACATCGTCGAATTTATGTTAAAATAGAAGAGATCATGAATCGATGTATTCTAATAAAAGCGGGGAATGGTGTTCACCTTGCGAATTAGCAATTTACTGCATTTTACGGAAAATCACCGGTTCTATATGTTCCGGGATTTTTCATTAAGCCCATTGGAATATAAAATGCTGCAGTGGATTTATCAGCCTATGATTGGTCCGACTGCGATCAGCCTGTTTCTTCTGCTCTATGAACAAGTTCCGGCGGAGCGTATAGGATACTCCCGCTTAGAGCAGCAGCGCAGGCTCTTTCTTTCGATGGCCCTGGAGCCAAGCGAAAAAGGTCGAAAACAATTGATAGAATCGGCTTCCAAACTGGAGGCGCTCGGCCTGCTTCAGAGCAGTCGGCAGTATATTAGCGAACAGGATGAATACATATACGCCTATAGACTGCACAAACCTCTTAGTCCTTATGAGTTTTTCAAAAATGATCATCTGCTGCTGCTATTGAGAGATAAGATTGGGAAGCATGCGGTGTTATCCCTTCACAATGAATTGTGCTGCACTGCAGAGTATCCGTGGAATACGGAAAGTGTACAGCAGGAAGATATCAGTACGCCGTTTTATGAGCTTTTTCAGCTGAATACCAATACGATAGATTTTGAGCTGGAGCAGGCGCTGCTAGAGTCCGCTTCGGGGATCATACCGTTCGAATCGCAGAATTCGGAGGAAACCTTGGATTACGGCGAGATGATGCGGCGTTTTCCTCGTACTTCATCAAACCGAGTTTGGGTGGAGCGATTGAAATATGCCCCGGAGCAGCTCAGCAAGCTGCATTATTTGACGATGAAGTATCAATTAAGCATTTCACGTCTTTGCAGTTTACTGGATGAGGATTTTGCATTTAACGCACAGGGCGAGCTGCAGTACGAGGCGCTGGAGCATGCCGCTCATTTGACATTCCGTCAAATGAAAAAGAGAGAAGAAGACCGTACCGTATGGTTGAACCGATCGAATTCGAATGCGGAGGACAAAGACGAAGCTCCAAGAGAAGTCGAGATGCAGTATTATGTAGACGTACCCGCAGCGATCACAAAGCAGGTCGATGTTCACCAATATAACCGGATGCTGAAAAATCAGCCTTATACGAAGATTTTGGATTTGTTTTTTCCCGGAAACGTACCGGATTCGGTACTAAATACTTTTTCTAAAATCGATTTGAATTACAGGCTGAAAGAAGAAGTCATCAATCTGCTAATTCACTATATTAAAAACAACGATTTTTCTTGGAGTAAGCCGTATATCGACGCCATCGCATCGGACATGCTGGGCAGACAAATCGATAGCTTCGAGAAGGCAGTAGAATATATCCGTGCGCAGGAGAATCGTACGAAGCAGCCGAAAGCCGCTGGATCCAAGACGTCCAGATCAAGACGCAATGCCCATCAAAAGCCGAAGCTCGAAGTCTATCAAGGAGAAGCGTCCGGATCGTTCAATGAGGAAGCATACCAGAGGGGCTTGCAATTGGCGGAGCTGCTCGATGAAAAGAACAAGCGGCAATCGTAATGAGGAGGGAACAAGCGGATGGAATCTTTATCGGAGGTTTTAAAATATGTTCCGCAGCAAACGCTGCGTATGAACCCGGATGAAGCCTTCCAGCAGTTGATGGCACATCCTGCGGTCCAGAACTTTATTCATAAGAACGGTCCCTTTGAACCTACCGAGCTTCGAATGAGTATGAACCGACTTTATCAATTTAAAAAAGAATACGATCACTGCAGCGCTTGCCCTGGTCTGGATCAATGTCCGAACGACTTCGAGGGACATTATACGAAACTGTCTGTTCAAAGTGTACATGGTCAGAAAGTGATCGTAGATCAAAAGGTTGCATGTAAAAAAATGCGATCGAAGCAATCACAGGATCTCATCAAGCAGCGTATTCGCAGCTTTTATGTGGATGAGAAGGCACTGCAAACGGGATATTCCTCGAAAGAAATTTATCAGCGTGATATGGAACGAAGCGAATCGGTAGAGAGATTGCTGGAATATATCGTTACAACCAAGAAAAATGGACTGCAGCCGAAAGGACTTTATTTGGCGGGCAGCTTTGGTACAGGGAAAACCTTTTTAATGTGCTACATGCTGCATGAACTGGCGAAGGACGGACTGTCGGGAGTGATTATCTACATGCCCGATTTTGTGGAAGATTTGAAAGCAATGATTCACGAACCGGGGAAGCTGAAGGAAACGATCGAGCTGCTGAAATCTACAGATCTTCTCGTATTTGACGATATGGGTGCCGAAAACCTGAATCCGTGGGTTAGAGATCATGTACTGGGCACGATTCTGAACTACCGGATGAATCGGAAACCGACCTTTTTCACTTCCAATTACGATTTGGATGCGATGGAGAAGCATTTGAGCTTTACGGACAAAGAAGGGGACAATGATTCGAAAGGCAGAAGATTGATGGAACGTATACGCTATTATGTGGAAGTCATCAGTGTGAATGGTAAAAATCAGCGAGAGCACAAGTAACGATTGCACATACTTGCGGCATAGAAAAAGAGCCTGGCTTCTTTAGAAGTCCAGGCTCTTTTTCTATTCGCTAACAGCTTAGCTGTACACATAGGCAATGATGGTAAAGATGACGCAAACGACGAAGAAAAATCCGAAGGTAACGCCAAAACCGACTGCGACGTCGAGAAAGTCATTGCGAGGCTCTTCATTAATATGTAGTTCTGGGTTTTTAGAGTTGCTCATGCTTCAATCCTCCTTAAGCCTTTCCATCCGATAATCGACTTATATCCCATAGTATACCCAAAGGGCGGCAAAGTTGTAAAGAATGCGTCGGTGTTAAAAACTTCATCGGCCATCGCTTGTATAAATTGTAACAAGAAGTTCACAATAAAACAGGAAATGATGCCTCTAATCAAAGACGTGGAATTCACAAAATAATATGGTATACTGTAATTGTTCTAAATAAGAAAAGAGAGTTGGGAGGAATTGCACATGGCAATTGTTAACGTTACGGATCAGTCCTTCAATCAAGAAGTTGAAGGTCAAGGCACTGTTTTAGTAGATTTCTGGGCACCTTGGTGCGGACCATGCAAAATGATCGCTCCAATCCTGGAGGAATTAGATACAGAGATCGGTGAACAGGTAAAAATCGCAAAGGTCAATGTCGATGACAACCCAGAGTCCGCGTCCCGATTTGGTGTAATGAGCATTCCTACATTAATCGTTTTTAAAGACGGTCAACCTGTAGACAAAGTGGTCGGTCTGCAATCCAAGGATGCGCTCAAAGGGGTATTGTCCCGTCACAGCTAATATTTACCTTCTCAAAGATCTCCTTTTGTCCTAGGCAAAAGGAGATTTTTTTGTGTTATAATCATCTTTCAAGCGAACATACATGAAGATGAAAGATGGATATATGGATATAGATGAATGAGGGGAAAGGAGGGGTATTCCATGGATCAGAATCATTTCACCGATCGCGAACAGATGGAGGAACAGACCGAATTGACGACAGGCGAACGCGAGCGGGTGATGGAAAAAATTAAACACAAGCTTGCTCTTTTGCCGGATCAGCCTGGATGTTATTTGATGAAAAACAAAAGCGGGAAAATAATATATGTGGGTAAAGCAAAGGTTTTGAAGAATCGTGTTCGTTCCTATTTCACCGGCAGTCATGATGCGAAGACGCAGCGGCTGGTCAGCGAAATATGCGATTTTGAATACATTGTGACCTCCAGCAATATGGAAGCACTCATTCTAGAGTGTAATCTCATCAAGCAGCACCATCCGCGTTACAATGTACTGCTGAAGGACGATAAGTCGTTTCCTTACATTAAAATTACTGGAGATTTACATCCCCGCCTTGAAGTGACGCGTCGTGTCGTGAAAGACCGAGGCAAATATTTCGGACCGTATCCGAACGCTTACGCTGCTCAGCAAACAAAGAAGCTGCTCGATCGTCTGTATCCATTAAGAAAATGCAGCACGATCCCAGACAAAGTATGCTTGTATTACCATATGGGCCAATGTATTGCTCCATGTGAGTATGATGTTCCCGCAGGTCAGTACGAAGAGATGGTGCAGGAAATTACTCGCTTCTTAAATGGCGGACATGAGGATATTAAGCAGGATTTGGAGCGCAAGATGCATGAGGCCGCTGAAGAGCTGAACTTTGAACGGGCGAAAGAGCTTAGAGATCAGATTGCCTATATCGATGCGGTCATGGAGAAACAGAAGATTACAACGAACGATTCTGTCGATCGGGACGTCTTTGGCTATTACGTCGATAAGGGCTGGATGTGCGTTCAAATTTTATATATGCGGCAAGGCAAAATGATTGAACGAAGAGCTTCGATCTTCCCTTATTATGGGGATGAATATGATGATTTCATGTCCTTCATCAGCCAATATTACAGCGATAACCCGGCACTGCCAAAAGATATTTTGATTCCTGATCACGAAAGCAGACAGGAGCTGTCAGAGATGCTGGAGCAATGGCTGAAGGTGAAGGTGCATTTTCCGCAGAGAGGCTTGAAGAAGCAAATGGTGGAGATGGCCTGCAACAATGCCAAGGTCGCCCTGCAGGAGAAGTTTCAGCTGCTTGATCGGAATGAGGGACGTACTGTAAAGGCGGCCGAGCAGCTTGGAAAGCGGCTTGGCATGGAGAAGGTCCATCGGATTGAGGCTTTTGACAACTCGAACATTCAAGGAACGGATCCGGTTTCGGCGATGGTTGTATTTACTGACGGAAAGCCGGATAAAAAGGAATATCGCAAATATAAAGTCAAGACGGTTACGGGCCCCGATGATTATGAAACGATGCGCGAAGTGATTCGCAGAAGGTATGAGCGGGTACTAAAGGAAGGCCTGACACTTCCTGATCTGATCGTCGTCGACGGAGGCAAAGGTCAAATTTCCGCGGCCATCGACGTCCTCGAGAACGAACTCGGATTGCATGTGCCTGTATGCGGGTTGGTTAAGGATCAAAAGCACAAAACAGCGGACTTGATGATTGGGGATCCACCTGAAGTGGTACCGATGCCGCGGGATAGTCAGGAATTTTATTTGCTACAACGGATTCAAGAAGAGGTACACCGATTCGCCATTACGTTCCATCGACAAACGCGTGCCAAGTCGATGGTCGGATCACAATTGGATGCGATTCCGGGGATTGGTGAAACACGCAGAAAACGGCTTCTTAAACATTTTGGCTCGCTAAAAAAAATGAAAGAGGCCGAAGTCGCAGACTTCAAGCCTCTGGGCATAGGTGAAAAGCTGGCTAAGACGATTTTAGACCATCTAAACGGTCGTGTGGCAGAAGCGGCTCCGGATGCTTCTGTCGAGGATACAGCCAGCGATGCAGCAGAGCAATGATGATTGCGACAATGGCAGGTGAGCCAATATACAGGAGGGCCACCAGGCCTTTGTACGGTTCCTGCGAATAGAGCAGACTCATGCCCATGAGGAAGCAGTCCAAGGCGGCATGTGCGAATATAGCGGTGATTAATCCGTATCTTAAAAAGATAAAGCTGAAAATGAGACCGATAATGAACACTTCCACAAGCCGCGTATACGGTGGGAAGAAGGGATAGCCGATATGACCCGAGGCCCAAATCAAATTTGGAAGCAGAATCGCCAAAATATCGAGCCGGAATAATTTTTTGAATAATGCAATCCCGAACAAGCGGTATGTTCCTTCTTCCATAATCGCGGCGACCCAAGCGCTGATTGGAAATAGAAGCGGGTATACGTAATTCTCGACATAGAAGGCTGGATCATCATACGTCCATACTTGAAATTGTTTGTCGCCAATGAAGAAAATGATTTGCTGCAGAGAGATAAGGATGACGGCATACAGATAGCCTCGACCCATCGATCGGATTGTATGTCGGCCATAATCCGCTTCCTGCCATCTCGCCCAGGTTCGCCTTCCCAACGTCTTAAACATGCCGTCTCCGGATGCAAATGACAGATAGAGCGAGAAGGCCAGTATCACATAGATTCCCTGCTGGAATAGAAGACCAGACATGGCCAGGCTTCCTGACGCCGGATCTTCGGCATAGGCGGCCTTAATCGATGGAAAAGAGTTATACATGTTGATTGAAATAAGCACCAGCACAATGAGACTAAGCAGGATGCCGCGCCGCCATGGGGCGGCTTTTCGGTATACAATCGCTGTGACCAGCGAAGCGACCACTAAAAACGCCATCATCAGCAGCTGAATGATGGATAGTCCTGCACGCTTCTCTTCTTCCGTTTGAAACCAGCTGATGAAGGTGTCAGTAGGGGTTATTCCCTGATGCAGCATCACGACTCGGCCTTTTTCGATTTGGACGGTGAGCTGGTACGCCGCTTCTCCTATGCTGGGCTGCTTTGCCCTGAATACATAAAGGCCTGGCTTCTTCTCAGTCATCCAAAAATCGTTTGGCTGATAACCCAAAGACGTAAGCTCAGACTCAGCCATTTGCTGCATTTTTGCTTCTTCGATATCATTTCCTTCAACAGCTCCGTAGATGTTCCAACCAATTACTTCTCGTTTGGCAGAATGAACCCGAATGAAGTATGTGCGATCCGCAGATGGCTGCTTCAATTCGACCTCATAATAATCGACCGGATATTTATCGGCAAACTTCAGGTCGTATTCACTCATCCAATCGTTCTTGTTCAAATAGGCGCTTAAGGGAATATTGGCCTGCAGTACGATAGAGCTTTCCAGCTCGGATGTACTTATCCCGTACTTTTCTTGGATGTGGGCTGCAGCCGTTTCGATCGCTTCATTCTTGGTTAGAAGCTTGACCGGTTCTGCTTGGGGTTCTTCCAATTGCTCCGCGCCGCTCATGATAATAATGATGAATGCAGTGATAACGAGGACGACGGCAGCAATCACTTCTGTAAAAATGACCCTATTTTTGTTTTGCATAGCTTTTCTCCTTGATAACAAAATTAATAACGATGCGAATGCATCATTTGTTTAGGCTGAAAGCACCTCGTTCTTTTCAGGTTCGCAGCAGCATATCCTGTTCGAAAACATAAGAGACTGTACATGATGAAGCGGAGGGACATCCTGATGAAGTATTCCCAATTTGCCGTGATCGGTCTCGGCAGGTTCGGATCCAGCTTGGCAAAGGAATTAATCGCTCAAGGATATGAGGTCATGGGTATTGATAAAAATGAAGAAATTGCGGATGACATGAGCGATGAACTAACATTTACTGCCGCTGCTGATACGACCGATGAAGAGGTTCTGAAAGAGCTTGGAATTCGAAATTCGGATTGCGTGATTATCGCGATTGGCAATGACATTCAAGCAAGCATCATGACAGCGATCTTGTTAAAAGATTTTGGTGTCAAAAAGGTCGTAGCCAAAGCGTTAAGCGAGCTTCACGGCAGAGTGCTGGAGAAGATCGGGGTAGATCGCGTGATATATCCCGAACGCGATATGGCGATACGGCTGGCACACCAATTGGTACAACCTAATATACTTGATTTTATTGAATTATCGAATAAATATACCATCGCTGAGTTATCGGCACCCCAAAAAATCAGCGGCAAGACGTTAGGCAAGCTGGACACTAGAGCGAAATACGGCTGCAGTGTTGTGGCCCTTCATAAACAGGAGGAGATTTTGATTGCTCCTTCTGCCAATGACGTCGTCGATAAAGACGATATTATGGTGCTGATTGGTACGAAGCAGCAGATTGAGCGCTTCGAGGATGCCGTTACAGATTAAACGAGCCGCCTGACGACTGGAAAAATCGAATCGCGGACTTCAGGCGGTTCTCTACTTCTGGATGGAATACGCTGTCTTCTCGATAAATAAGAGATGTCGTGCGCGATGTTTCCTTCAGTTCTACCACATCCACGATGACGATACCGTTGTCCTCGAGTAAGCTGCGTCTCAAATACGATAATGGGAGCAGTGTAGCCAATCCGCTGTTGCCGATGAGCCTAATGATGGCTTCGAACGAGTCGATTTCCATTTTAATATCGGGATGAACTTGATGACCATGGAACAGCTCATCCATTAAAACTCGGTACCACGTTCCCTTCGAGAAGAGAATCATCCCCATGCCGTCCAGATCCTTCATACGGATCGATTTACTACCGGATAGAGGATGGCTTGCGGGAAGCAGCAGGGCGAGATGATCGTCAAACAGCGGCACGCAGACCAGCTCTGGGTGTACAATACTGGATGCGACAATGCCGAAGTCCACTTTATGATCTTTTACCATTTCTACGATTTCATGCGTTTTACCCGTTGCGGCTTTAATATCAAATTTGTAGTCTTGCGCAGTAAAAGCAGCTATGATGTCAGGCAAAGTCGACTGCAGTGTCGTCAAGCTGGCTCCGATCAGCAGCTGTGTCTTCTCTGAAGGCTTGTAGTTCATTAAGTCCTTCTGAAGCTTTCTCTCCCACTCTTGCAGCTGCAGCGCATAATTGTACGTGATGGCCCCGACCTCCGTCAGCTGAAGCTTTTTGCCTCTGCGTTCAAACAATTGGACGCCCAAGCTATCCTCCAGCTTGCTCATTTTACGAGATAGGGCGGGTTGAGACAGATTTAGACTTTTGGCTGCTTTATTGAGGCTGCCGTGATCTACCACAGCTGCAAAGTAAAGCATGAGTTCCAGCTCAGTCAACGGGAATCATCCTTCCAGTGTTCGTTTAAATGATATATAAAGCATAGGGTAATCAGTTATGCGTAATGCTTATAATTTATTATAATATAATTGCATTTCCTTTATAAGAGAAAAAGAGTTAAGATTAACATTGAATAGAGCGTCACAAAATTGTAATGATTGTTTGGAATTGAGAATACGCTTGATCCGAAAATGTGACAATTTATTGACGCGGGGTACAGGCCGCAGTACAATGTAAAAGGTTTATTGCTATGAATAAAGGCGAAAGCCTTTACAATTACATTCTTTGTCAATGATGGGGGGACTTACGTTCATGAAGTTGAATTCTTACTATTCCCGAAAGCTGCACTCCCTGTTGGGGGTAATCCCTTTGGGATTTTTCCTGCTGGAGCATTTGTACACGAACTTCGAAGCTTACAATGCCGGGGAAGAAGGATTTAATGAAGCAGTACAATTTCTTCAGAGTTTACCACTCGTACCGATCTTAGAAATCTTCGGTATCTTTTTGCCTCTGCTGTATCATGGTGTGTACGGGCTGTATATTGCTTATCAAGCAAGGAACAATGTCAGCCATCACAGCTATGCAAGAAACATTATGTTCATGCTTCAAAGGGTTACGGGTGTGATTACCTTTGTGTTTATTATTTGGCACTTATGGGAAACCCGGATGCAGGTGGCGATGGGCAATGTGGGGCACGAGGAGTTAGGTGGAGTCATGCATGAGTTGGCGACGAATCCTCTCTACTTTGCGCTGTACTGCGTCGGAATTGTCTGCGCCGTATTCCACTTCTCGAACGGAATGTGGTCGTTCCTTGTCAGCTGGGGAATTACAGTAGGCCCTCGAGCGCAGCGAGTTTCTTCATATATTTGGATGGGGGTATTCGTCATCATGTCCATCCTGTTCATCATGGCTTTGTCAGCATTTACGAACCAGGAATTTGAAGCCATGGCTATGGCCATTTCATAATCGGATAGAGAAGGGGGACATACCAAAATGGCAAAATCAAAAGTGATTATCGTCGGCGGCGGCTTGGCTGGCTTGATGGCAGCTGTTAAGGCCGCAGAGGCTGGCGTACATGTCGATTTATTTTCCGTTGTGCCGGTCAAAAGATCTCACTCTGTATGTGCGCAGGGCGGAATTAATGGAGCTGTAAACACAAAAGGGGAAGGCGACTCTCCTTGGGAGCACTTTGATGATTCGATTTACGGAGGAGACTTTCTGGCCAATCAACCGCCTGTAAAGGCGATGTGTGAAGCAGCGCCTGGAATTATCCATTTGATGGACCGTATGGGGGTTATGTTCAATAGAACTCCGGAAGGATTGCTTGATTTCCGCCGTTTCGGCGGAACGAAGCACCACCGGACCGCATTTGCTGGTGCAACTACCGGACAGCAGCTGCTGTATGCGCTTGATGAGCAGGTAAGACGTTGGGAAGTTGCAGGATTGGTTACAAAGTATGAGCATTGGGAATTTATTTCCGCAGTAATTGATGATGAGCAAATTTGCCGCGGTATCGTAGCTCAAAACTTAAGAAACATGGAAGTGAAATCGTTCCGCGGAGACGCTGTGATTTTGGCAACCGGTGGCCCTGGAATTATTTTCGGTAAATCTACGAACTCGGTCATCAATACGGGGACGGCTGCCAGCGCAGTATATCAGCAAGGGGTGTACTACGCCAACGGCGAATTTATCCAAATTCATCCGACAGCTATTCCGGGTGACGACAAGCTTCGGCTAATGTCGGAATCGGCTCGGGGAGAAGGCGGGCGCTTGTGGACCTATAAGGACGGCAAGCCTTGGTACTTCCTTGAGGAAAAATATCCGGCTTACGGTAATTTGGTTCCTCGGGATATCGCGACCCGTGAAATCTTCCACGTTTGTGTTGATTTGAAATTAGGGATCAACGGCGAAAATATGGTTTACCTGGACCTCTCTCATAAAGATCCGAAGGAACTGGACGTGAAACTCGGGGGCATCATCGAAATTTATGAGAAATTCATGGGAGACGACCCACGCAAAATCCCAATGAAGATTTTCCCAGCCGTGCATTATTCGATGGGTGGATTATGGGTCGATTACAACCAAATGACGAATATTCCGGGTTTGTTCGCTGCGGGTGAAGTGGATTATCAATATCACGGTGCGAACCGCCTTGGAGCGAATTCATTGCTGTCTTCGATCTTCGGTGGAATGGTTGCAGGGCCTAAAGCGGTAGAATATATCAAAGGCTTGAATAAGTCGTCTGAGGACGTTTCTTCACAAGTGTTCGAAGCGGAGCAATCGAAGCGGGCTGCCGAATTCGAGAACATTCTGAAGATGGACGGAAAAGAAAATGCATACAGTCTTCATAAAGAGCTCGGAGAATGGATGACGAACAATGTGACCGTTGTTCGCTATAATAAAAATTTGAAAGAAACGGATCAAAAGATCCAAGAATTGATGGAGCGATATAAGAATATCAACATCAATGATACGAGCCGTTGGAACAACCAAGGGGCATCCTTTACACGCCAGCTGTGGAATATGCTGCAGCTTTCCCGTGTTATTACATTAGGCGCTCTTAATCGGGATGAAAGCCGCGGCGCGCACTATAAGCCGGAATTTCCGGAACGTGACGATGAGAACTTCCTGAAAACAACGAAAGCGAAGTTTACAGCGAATGGACCTGAAATTTCATACGAGGATGTTGATATTTCATTAATTCCGCCGCGTAAGCGCGATTACACTACGGATAAAAAAGGAGGCAACTAATCGTGGCTGAAGCACAAACTGCGAATCGTACCATTCGCCTCACTGTAACTCGTCAGGATGATCCAAGCTCCAAGCCGTATAAAGAGGAATTCGAAATCCCGTATCGCCCGAACATGAATGTCATCAGCGCATTGATGGAAATCCAGCGAAATCCAGTGAATACGAAAGGTGAACATACCACTCCGGTTTGCTGGGAATCGAACTGCTTAGAGGAAGTATGCGGTGCCTGCTCGATGGTGATCAACGGTAAGCCCCGTCAGGCATGTACGGCGCTTGTGGATAAGCTGGAGCAGCCGATTCGGATTGAGCCGATGAAAACGTTCCCTGTCATTCGCGATGTCGTCATCGATCGCGGCCGTATGTTCGAATCGTTGAAACGAGTGAAGGCTTGGATTCCGATTGACGGTACTTACGATTTAGGTCCGGGTCCGAGAATGGCTGAAAGCAAACGCCAATGGGCCTATGAGCTTTCGAAATGTATGACTTGCGGCGTATGCTTGGAAGCTTGTCCTAACGTGAACGATAAAACGAGCTTCATCGGTCCAGCGCCAATTTCACAGGTTCGCCTCTTTAATGCACATCCAACGGGCGAAATGAATAAAGAAGAACGTTTAGAAGCTTTGATGGAAGATGGCGGTATCGAGGGATGCGGTAATTCTCAAAATTGTGTGCAGGCATGTCCGAAGGGTATTCCGCTCACAACCTCCATTGCTGCAATCAATCGCGATACAACCAAGCAATTGTTCAAAAAATGGTTAATGAGCTAATCCAATTAAGACGTCTTCATTACAGAAGGCGTCTTTCTTTTTAAAGATAAGAAAGTATACAATTTTAGGGTCATCATTTCCCAGAGGACGCCCGTCAGGCGTTTTTGTTTTTAATCGACAATTCTCAAATCAATTTCATAATACCTTCAGCAGTTTTAATCAAGACTACATTGTTGTAACGAACGGTTCAATCGATCAATATGTAGTTACAAATTCGGTGTTTAGATCATTTATGAAATGGATTGACTCATCAGCAAATTTAGGAAAAAACGATGGGAAATGCTATAATGTTTGAAATGGGTCTAGTCATAAAGGATGAGCTTCATTCATGAAATGGATAAGAAAAGCAGCGAGAAACGGAAAATACTATATCATTCGCTTAGTTCGATTGCGCAACAGCACCCATCAAATTGCCCTAGGTTTAGTACTCGGTTTTTTTCCATGTTGGTTTCCGACGTTCGGTATTGGACCGATATTATCGATCGCTCTTTCGAAAATGTTGAAAGGGAATTTGGTTGCTGCTGTCATTTCGGCCGCCCTGGGATCATTTCTGTGGCCGGTCATGTTTTATTTCAATTACAAGACAGGATCGCTGTTCTTCGATGCGGGAACCGCAGCGGAACCGAATATTCATTATGAACATGGCGGCTATTGGAATTCTGTGGTGTATACATTTGAAAAGCTGGGGAAACGATTTATGATCGGTTCCATCCTCAATAGTATCGTGTTTAGTCTGATAGGCTATGTCATCGTATATTTCATATTTAAAAAGTACCGCAGCGGATTTTTGATCAAGCTGAAATCGCGTGCAAAGCGTTAGGCTTCACATGGGAGAAGTGGGTAGAGGAGATTTTTTGAAGAAATGATACAAGGACATAATGAAAAAAGCCGGATTAATAGGGTGCTTCTCGTCGCAGGCATTCTCCTCATTGCGGCGAATTTAAGAGCTTCCATTACCGGACTAGGTCCGCTAGTTAACCATATTCGCGACGATATTGGATTGTCTCATACGATGGCTGGAATGCTGACGACTCTGCCGCTAATCGGGTTCGCGGTGTTTTCATTCGTCACGCCAAGAATCGCCAGGATGATCGGGCTTGAGAATAGGTTTCAGTCTCATCTTATTGACAGCTGGTATTGCGCTGCGCAGTATTCCATCGGTTACGGCACTTTTCACAGGAACTCTGATTCTCGGTGCAGCAATAGCTATCGGTAACGTACTGCTTCCTGGTCTCATTAAACGGGACTTCCCCGGCAACGTTGGATTGATGACAGGCGCTTATTCGGTCTCGATGAATACGTTCGCTGCATTCGCCTCCGGCATTACCGTGCCGATATCAGAGGATGCAGGATTGGGCTGGCGCGGTGCCTTAGCTTGCTGGGTATTCCTTTCGCTTCTAGCGCTTATCGTTTGGCTGCCTCAGCTGCGTAAAGTACATCACGGCGGGGATACAGGGAAGCGGGACGGGGCGATATGGCGCTCCAAGCTGGCGTGGCAGGTTGCATTGTTTATGGGGCTGCAGTCCTTATTGTTCTATGTAACAATCGCTTGGTTCCCGGAAATTTTGCGGGAAAGAGGCATGAGTGAAGCTGCTGCGGGCTGGATGCTTTCTTTATTGCAATTCGTCAGTCTGCCAGCGTCATTTATCATTCCGATTTTGGCTGGTAGAAGTTCAAATCAACGAAGACTTGTCACGTCCATCGTCCTGATGTCTGCTGTAGGATATGTTGGCATGCTCATCGGAGGATTGGGGCTGATATGGTTGTGGATGATCTTGATCGGATTTGCCGGAGGCGCATATATTAGCTTGGCGCTGACGTTTATGGGACTCCGGACGAATTCAGCGCAAAAGTCAGCCGAGTTGTCGGGGATGGCACAATCGATCGGTTATCTCATCGCTTCCGTCGGTCCGCTTCTGTTCTGCTTCTTTCATGATATAACGAATGACTGGAGTGTGGGGTTAGGCGGATTGCTTATCGTTTCCGCTCTTGTATTCGTGGCTGGCATGGGGGCAGGGCGCGACGCTGTCGTGGAAGATGATTTGAAGTCTACCGCCAATTCTACAGCAAAGTCTTTAACTTGATTCGGAACATTTGTTACACAATTGTAATATTACTGTGATCTAATAATAACGTTCATCGTTTAATATCGTAGATAAGACCCCCTTTAAATTATATATATCTGAAAAAGACCTGCTTACGCAGGTCCATTTTTTTGCACAGATGGAGTTGGAAAAAGAGAGGCTTACAGCTCCACCATATAGCGTTCACGGTTGCGAAAACAAGCCCATTGTTTAAAACCGATGTCCTTCAGCCTCTGGACGACAAGTTCGAATTCGTCGCCTACACGCTCCGGAATATGTGCATCCGATCCGAATGTGACCTTGACTCCGTAATGCAGTGCCTTCTCCAGCACTTCGTCGGAGGGGTACCATCCCCCGCAGTCCTTTGTTTTACCCGATGTATTGATCTCGATCGCGACATCACATTGTGCAATCACCTTCAGAGCAGTATCGACGCGGTCAGTGGGAATACTCGTAAACTCTGGGTAGAAGCCCTTCATCGCATCGATATGTCCTAAGATGTCAAACATACCGCTGCGTGCGGACTGCTCGATTAAATCATAGTACAACTCTTTCTCAACGATCTTCTGTTCCTCGTTCAGCTTTTTCCAGCGATTGCGGTTGAAGATGCTGATTCCTTTCACAGAATGAACAGAGCCGATGATATAGTCGAAGGGGACGTTCTGATAAGCCTTTTTATAAGCATCCAATTCGTCCGGGAAGTAGTCGGACTCCACTCCCAGCAATACCTCAATCTTGGATGCATACTCCTTCTTCAGCTGCAGCACTTGTTCAATGTATGCGCTAAATTGGCTTTTGGCCATTGCGATTTTCGGAAAAGCTTGATCGACCGGCATCGCAAAATAAGGAGAATGATCAGAAATACCAATCACACTGAGTCCTTGCTCGATCGCCGATTCGATATATTCGCGTATGCCTCCTTCCGCATGACCGCAGCGGTTATGGTGTGTGTGCAAATCAAATTTCATCGTATTCGATTCCTCCTCACTCAGAACCAAGAAATTGGGATTCGGGCATGCCTTTTAAATCGTTCAAAAATTGCCGAATGGCTGCGTTTAAATATCTGCCGGTACGGTAAAAAACACTGACGGGTTGGGGAATGCTCAGCTCGTGAACGTGAATTTGTTTTAGTGTTCCCAATTTGACTTCCTTCACAATCGAGGATCTGGCAATAATGGCTGCGCCAAGATTGATTTCGACCATCCGTTTCACTTCCTCGCTGCTCGACAGCTCCATGACGATTTGCGGTTGAATTTGAAACTGCTTGATCGTACGGTCCATAAATTTTCTGCCGGCGGTATCCGGCGTGAGCATAATCATCGGAAGGTCCTGAATGCAATCAATATGGGCATGTGACTGCTGCGCAAGTGGATGCTCCGGAGCAACGACTAATTCAAAGTTGTCATAATATAAAATTGATGATTCCAGCAGCGGATTTTTCTCGAATTGAAATGCAATTCCAAGGTCAATGCTTCCGTTCTCGACACTGCTGACGACTTGAGCAGAGGTCATGGAGTGAATGGTCGTCTTAATCCTTGGAAACTGATTCTGGAAGTAAGACAGGACTCTAGGAAGCACTTGCATCGCGATGGATGTCGTCGTGCCGAGCTGAATGTTGCCTTGCGGGAGCTGCTGCAGATCTGTGAGCCGCTGCTTGAGTTCTTCCTGAAGCTGCAGCATTTTTTCTGCTTGCTCGAGGAAAATCATCCCGCTTTCGGTTAATGTAACGGGTTGATTACGATTGACCAAAATCGTTTGGAACTCGTCTTCCAGACTTTTAATCTGTGCGGATACGGCGGGCTGGGTAAGGTTTAACAGTTCACCTGCCTTGCGAAAACTCATCGTCTTCGAAATGGCCAGCAGTGTTTCGAGTTGATTCATATTCAGACGGCATCTCTCCCTTCCATAGATAGATTTTATTTATCATATGAGTAAAAAGGATAACATTTTTTTAGCTACTGTCTATTATAAACAAACCGATTCGAAGAAGAAAGGGAAGAGCGGTTGATGCTTGGAATTTTTATGAAAAAAAGGTATAGTAGAGACGGCTTGCTTGTGCAATGCTGCCGTTACTTAGCAAGCTAGAGGCGAAATAGCCTCTCGTCTGACTCTGATGGCGAAACGCAGGTGAAAGAGGGATAACCATGAATTCAAGAGTCGTTGTAATCACAGGCGCATCAAGCGGTATCGGATTCCAGATGGCACAGCTGTTGTCTAATCAAGGAGATATTCCGGTCATGATGGCCAGATCCAAAGATAAAATGGAAGAGCTGGCGCGTTCACTGGAAGGCGAATACGGGGTATACGGCGTGGACGTTACATCAACCGAGGACGTTGAGAAGGCATACGCTTCCATTATAGAACGGTGGGGCACAATTGATGTACTCATCAATAACGCCGGATTCGGAATATTTAAGACGGTGGAGCAGTCGACGCTGCAGGAAATAGAACAAATGATGGATGTCAATTATTTGGGAATGGTTCGCTGCACGAAAGCGGTGCTTCCCATGATGCTGAAGCAAAACAAAGGTCATATTATAAATGTGGCATCGATGGCAGGAAAAATGGCGACGGCCAAATCGGCAGGATACTCGGCGACGAAGCATGCCGTCGTGGGCTTCAGCAGCGCGCTGCGGCAGGAAACGAGGAAAACAGGCGTCTATGTGACTGTGGTGAATCCCGGGCCGATTGCGACTCCGTTCTTTGACATAGCTGATCCAAACGGAGACTATTTAAGTCACCTGCCCAAATGGTTCGTGCTCCAGCCAGAGCATGTCGCACGCAATGTGGTCGGCTTGATTGGGAAAAATAAACTCGAGCTTCATTTGCCGGTCTATTCTGGATGGGCCGTCAAGGCTGCTCAGCTTTTCCCCAAGACCGTTGATCGGTATTTATCCAGGATGCTGAACAAAAAATAAGACAGCACTCGCTTCAAATGGCGAAGCGCAATTCCACTCGTTGATCATGAAAAAAGTGCTCCAGATCGCGAGAATCGAAGCACTTTATCGTCATGTATTACGATTGGATGCGCTGCTGTACCTGCTGCACGACATCTTCCGCGCTCATACCTTCGGCATTGATGACGGATGCTTGTGTTTGCACATCACCCATCCCCATCATATTTTTATCTTGACCGGAAATGACACAGCAGTCACAGCTTTGCATTGAAT
This sequence comes from Marinicrinis lubricantis, assembly GCF_042658665.1. Lineage (NCBI taxonomy): Bacteria > Bacillati > Bacillota > Bacilli > Caryophanales > Paenibacillaceae > Marinicrinis > Marinicrinis lubricantis. The sequence continues at coordinate 86,252 of NZ_JBHSQV010000184.1, read as the reverse complement.
CGGCTTGCATATCCACCACATCGTAGCCGTTTTGCTGAAGCGCTTGTTTCACATTGGACAAGCTTGGTTCAACTGCAATTCTTGCCATAGCTCGGTTCACCTCCCTTGTGCCTGAATGGTCATCATGTCTGACGGAGAATGTGTGTGAGACATGAGACTTCAATAGTATGAGCAGTGGGAGGAAAATTATTCAATATATGGCGAATGGTGCTTAACGAAGAAATGATGTATTTCGGAAGACTATCCTTTTCGTACAGCTTCATTTAATTGTTTAATTTCTTCAAAGATCGCACGAATGGCTTGTTTGCCTTCGGGGTGTTCTTTCGCCCAATGGGCCGTGAGATGGGGCATTGTTTTATGCATATGGTTGTACAGGCTCCAGATTTTTACCTTCTCTAACGTCTCAGGATCTTGCTTTGCTGTGAGCAGCTCACAATAGGTCTCCAACAGGCCTTCGAACTGCTCCTCGAATGACGTTTCCATATGTTTTTCACCACCTTTACCTTTGTTTATCAGTCTAATCTATGACGAGTTAAGGTGTCAAAATCGAAGGAATTGAGGTTGTATGATGACAGACAATTTTGAACGTTGGCCACTTCCGGAAGGCTGGCTGGACGTGCTGCGAGATCAGCAAATTACAGCTCCGAGTCCGGTTCAAAAGGCTGCTTTTCCATTCGTCAAGGACGGTAAAGATTGCTTCATCCGTTCACAGACCGGTTCAGGAAAAACGCTGGCCTATCTGCTTCCGCTCATGCTGAATATCGATAAAGAACTGAAAAATCCACAGGTATTGATACTGGTTCCGACGCGGGAGCTGGCCTCGCAAATTACGCAGGTTATCCGCGATTTGAGTCCAGCTACCGGTTTCAAAGCGGGAAGCCTGATCGGGGGCACGAGCATCCAGAGGCAAATCGATAAGCTCAAAGAGCACCCTCAGTTCGTAGTGGGGACTCCGGGACGAGTTGCTGAACTGATCGAAATGAAGAAACTGAAAATGCACCAAGTGCGAACCATTGTGATCGAAGAAGCCGATCAAATGCTGTCGTTAGATTTGGCACCAGTATTAGATGGTGTGATTACAAGTACGATGCGGGACAGGCAGCTTTTATTTGTGTCAGCCACATTGGATGAGGCGACGGGCGCATATGCGGCCAAATGGTGCGATAGCCTAAAGCATATTGAAATTGAACAAGGCGAAGACATACCGGCTGCGACCCGCCATCTATTCATACAGACCGAGCAGCGCGATAAGGTGAACGATCTAAGAAAGATCCTTCGTATGCTCGAGCCGTCCAAAGCGATCATCTTCACCGGTGCAACGAACAAAGTAGGGGAAATCGTTGAGAAGCTGAAGTTTCATCGGTTATCTGTGGATGCGATTTACGGAGATCAGGAACAGAAGGAAAGAGCGGAAATCATCCGCAAATTCAGAGCAGGGCAGTTTCCACTATTGGTGACGACCGATTTGGGCTCTCGGGGATTAGATTTCGAAAATGTAGAGCTTGTCATTCAGCTAGACGCTCCCGAGCATGAGGAACAGTATATTCACCGAGCTGGACGGACGGGACGCATGGGCAAAGAAGGGACGGTCATTACTTTTGTAAATGCTTGGGAACGAAATGCGTTCGACAAGATGACCCAAAAAGCCGGTGTCACCGTCTCCGAGAAAGTGATGTCTGAAGGGAAGCTCGTGGACCCTGGTCAGCGAAAACGATCTGATGCACGTAGACCTGCTCGAAAGCCGCAGCAGAAAAAAGAGGAACCGAAGAAAAAAACGGATCGCCATCGCGATCGTAAAAACAAAGGTGCGCCAAAGTGGCTTAAAGACAAGTCTGAACATCGCTCGTAATGAGCGGTGTTTTTTTTATGCAATGCCATTCGTCGTGTGCAGCGCCGCATGATTGTCGCACAAAAGTCACTTCGAAATGACCTGAAAGTCATTGATTTGCTTTATTAGAATATGCATTGACGAAGAAAAATGTGGATCGAATGGAAAGTGTACCCCCAAAACGTTCGAAATGCCGACGAATACTTGTAGCGAAAACGGAGATTCGATCGATCTCATCCAAGTTAACAAATTCAAAAGGCAGGAGTGAATACGGATGAACAAACAACGGATGCTGAAAAATATGGTTGTAGGCGGTTTGTCTTTAGCGATGGTCGTCGGAGGAACAGCGGGCGCTTTCGCGGATGGAAAAGGGAAAGGTAAGGGGAATGATAAGGATCACGATTGGAAAGGGAAAAAGGAAATCGAGATTCACATTTCTTTCTCAGACTTAGATAAATATCCTTGGGCCGAAAAGAATATCGCTAGCTTGGCTTCGATGGGTATTTTTGAAGGCTATGCGGACGGCACCTTCAAACCGAACAAAAATGTTTCTCGATTGGATGCTGTCGTCACCGCAGTTCGATTAATGGGATTGCGTGAAGAGGCTGAATCGGATGCGGAGATGGACAGCCAAATTAACTTTCAGGACGCGAACCTCGTATACAAGCGTTATCCGAATGCCGTAGGCTACATATCCGTTGCTCTAAAGAACGATCTGTTCATCGAAACGGAGATGAAGCTGCAGCCCGAGAAACCGGCTGATCGCCTATGGACTACCATCCTGCTCGTGAAGGCGCTTGGATTAGAGGACGAAGCACGGGAACGCGTGAATGAAGAGCTTCCATTTAAAGATGAAGATAAAATTCCAGCAGCAGCACGAGGATATGTTGCAGTTGCCTTAGAGAACGGCATTGTTTATGGAAATGACAAAGGCATGTTCCAGCCGAACAAACCGGTGACACGTGCAGAAATCGCAGCATTCCTTGACCGTACCGGACGTCTGATGCCTGAATTTGGCAGCACGACGGTAACTGGACAATTGGCTGCAGAAGTAAACAATAACGTATTGCTAATTGCGACAGAGGAAGGTCGCAATGTTCAGCTGGCGCTGGATCCGAACGCATATATTTTCAGAGACGGCAAGAAAGCCGCACCATCTGAGCTCGAACCAGGCGATGAACTGTTTGTTCATACGTATAACAATGTTGTCGTATTCGTGGAAGTCACGAAGAAAGCAGTAGAGCAGGAAGAGCAAGAGCAGGAAACGACGGTTGTCGGCACCGTAACGACGAATGATACGGAGGATGCTGAGCTGACGCTGAATGTGGATGGTAAATCCGTAGAATATGACGTTTATGCGGATGCGGAGATTTTCCGCAACAACCAAGCATCCAAGCTGTCCGATATTAAAGTGGGGGATGTTGTATTCGCCAAGGTAGTCGGGAATGAAATCCGGTACTTGAATGTCGTGATGACGACGGAGCAAAACCAATTTAAAGTAAACGGCTATTTCACAGGCTATACGCTGAATACAGAGGGCAAAATTGCAGCGATTTCGATTAAAAATAGTGTATCGGATGACAGCCAAATTACGATCTATGCCGTCTCTCCCAATGTGAAGATTGTCGGCAATCCGGCTGATCTCGTAGAAAATCGTGCTGTAGAGCTGATCGGCAGCCAGCAAATCATTACTGAAATTCGCATTAAGTAATTGTAATCATATTTCGTAATTCGGTAGACCGGCGGGCATTCATGCTCCCGGTCTTTTTACTGTTCATTGATCACTGAATCGTCCCGGGGTGTGGCGCAGGAAGTTCGCATTGCATAAACGAATTCGGTATAATGAAACTAATATTGAGGTGATTCGCATGAAACCCGTTTTACATATCGATAGGTTGATAGGCGGTTATAGTATGAACAAGCCTGTGCTGCACGAAATATCGATGAAGATTTACCCGGGAGAAATGGTTGGCCTGATCGGACTCAACGGGGCAGGCAAAAGTACAACGATTAAGCATATATTAGGCTTAATGAAGCCGCATAAAGGGACGGTACAGCTCAATGGCCTAAGTCTGCAGGAAGACCCTCAGGCATATCGCAGTGTGTATGGTTACGTACCGGAAAGCCCAATCGTATATGAGGAAATGACGGTGAAGGAGCATCTGGAAATGACTGCGCTGTCGCGGGGCATGACGCAGCAAACGATGAATGAACGGCTCGGCCCGTTGATGGAACGGTTTCGTATGACGAAGCATGAGAAACAGCTGTCCGCGCATTTGTCCAAGGGCATGAAGCAGAAGCTGATGATCATGAACGCGTTTTTGGCGGAGCCGGAGCTCTACATTATTGATGAACCGTTTCTCGGACTAGATCCGCTTGCGATCCGTTCCTTATTGAATTTAATGGTAGATGCCAAGGAGAGCGGATCGGCCATCTTAATGAGCTCTCATATCTTATCGACGATCGAGCAGTACTGTAATCGTTTTTTGATTTTGCACCAAGGACATCTGGTCGCCCAGGGAACGTTGGAAGAGCTGAGGGAGAAAAGCGGGCTTAAGGATGCTGGACTCGAAAGATTGTTTGAGTATTTTGTCCTGGATGGGATCGAGCAATGAACGTCATCGACATTAGAAAGAAGAGAGCCCGCAGGTTTTGGGGGAAGATTGTTCCGTTCGTACCTTATGCACTTGGCAGCGGCCTGCTCTTGTTTATCGGCGGTGCGTTTATTATATTTCTTTTATATTATAATCGGCTTTTGGACAATATACCGACTGATTTTCCATTGACCTGGGTGTCTGTAGCTGTCCTTTTACCTTTTGTCCTTACCTCGGCCATTTGGACTTATTTGAAGCCTGCAGATGTTGTGTTTTTGCTTCCATTCGAGGGGCAAATCCGCGCGTATTTTAGAACGGGAATCGTTCGAACGCAGCTTGTAAAGATGATCGCCATTTGCGTGCCCTGGTTCTTCCTATGGCCTTTGTACCGAGAGCTGAGACAGATCGAAGGGACGACAGCGTTTTGGGTCATTCTGGGCAGCCTCTGGGCGATGCAGGCCGTATGTACGTTATGGCATTGGATGGAGATGCAGCTGGCGGAAAAGAAAATGTCTATTTTGTTTTTACAGTTTAGACGGATCACAGCATTTCTCGTGCTGTATGCTTTTTTTAAGCATGGCGTCGTTACCGGTTGGATCATGGGAGCGGCATTGAGCGTGCTGTTCTTAGGGGGGATGCGTTATGTTCCGCACCATCAGATCCATTGGGAAAGATGGATTGAAAAAGAGCAGATTTATCGCTCGCGTGCCTTTCGCTGGTTAAATTTATTTGTGGATGTCCCCTATTTATTGGAGGACAAGCTGCAGGTGTCGTACATCGGCGGGAAGCTCAGCGGCTTGACGAGATGGCTGCCGTTCCGAAGAGAATCTCTTTTCTTGTATTTCTATATGAAAAAGCTGCTGAAGGGGGAGAGCTTCGGTATTCTAGTGAGACAGTGGCTGCTGCTCTGTTTATTAGTGATTGCACTGGATTATTCATTGCTGCGCGTTGGGCTGTTCGCAGCATTGATATACATTGGATCTGTACAGCTGTCGGCATTCGTCAGTCAAATGACGGAACGAAGATATTGGTCATTGTATACGCTGGATCGATCTGAACCAATAAAGGCTGCATGCACAGTTGCGGCTTGGGCTCATTTGATTTTGATTGGCTTGTCTTCAGCGGTCTGTCTTGTGGCCGAACCGAGTATTTGGATGGCAGCCGCTGCAGCAGGAAGCGTGTTATGCTCGTATCTTTATTTCCGTGCTGCGCTGCCACGAAAAATGATGAAGCGATCTGCTTAAGCGAATAACATATCTATCAAGATGGGTGGAAGGTTATGGTTAGAGAGCTGTTGGATTGGGTAAAGACGATTGCGATTGCGCTCGTTCTGGTGTTTTTAATTAAGTATTTTCTGCTTGGCAATTATCAGGTTGACGGCTCATCGATGGAACCGAACTTCCATGACGGAGAGCGGATTATCGTCAATAAGGTCATCTATGATATTCGAGATCCGAAGAGGGGAGAGGTGGTTGTGCTCCATTCGCCGGATGGTAGGGATTTTATTAAACGTATTATTGCGCTGCCGAATGAGGAAATCGAGGTTCGCGGCGATGAGGTCTACATTGATGGCAGCCTCATCGAAGAGCCGTATTTGGCTGAAGTGATCAAGGAAGCGGCTGCGAAGGGAATACCATATAACGATAGGGACCAACCGAACGTCAAGGTACCTGAGGATTCTTACTTCGTGTTGGGCGATAATCGCTCTGACAGTACAGACAGCCGAATGATCGGTACGGTCGCCAAAGACGATATTGTGGGCAGAGCAGATTTGATCTATTGGCCACTCTCGGAGATGGAGCTTCTCCCTTGGGAATAAAAGAAAAATGCGGCCAACGGGCCGCATTTTTGTATGGTCATTGTTCTACTGCTTCTGAATATCGAGAACGGCTTGGTAGATCGTATGGAACAGCTCTTCGATATCTTGTTCCTCAATGCAGGAAAACGCCACACGCAAATCATGTTCTCCTAGAGCGATCGTGCCGATTCCGTACTGATCCAGCAAATGTACACGAAGCGTCTCCGCATCGACTGTTTTCAACTGTAAGCACATGAAGTAGCCGGAATTGAATGGATAGTATTCCCATACCTCATCAAACTTACCGCTGTCCAATACTTGTTTCGTGCGGTTCGCCCGCCCTTTCATAATCTGGGCTTTCTCCTGCTTTTGAGCTTCGAATTCAGGAGATTTGAGGGCCTTAAGTACGAATGTTTGCGACGGATGAGGGCCGCTGGAAATGGTTGCACGGATAATCCCCATCGTTTTTTGCTCTAATGCCTGAAGCAGTTTTTCACTGGAAGCCGCATACGTGATAAAGCCGACTCGAAATCCCCATACGTATTCTTCTTTCGTGGCGCCATCGACTTTAACAGCCAGAACGTTCGGATGAAGTTCGGCTAAAGCACCGAAGATCGACTGTCGCAGCGAATCTTCGAAGAACAAAGAAAAGTATGCGTCATCGGATACGACGACAAGCCGAATGCCTGCTTCCGCCCCCGCTTTGACAGCGGCAACGATTTGCTCTGCTTCCTCTACTCCCGGAGTATAACCCGTCGGATTATTAGGGAAATTGAGCACGATAATCGCTTTTCCTTTGTCCTTTTGGGCAAGAATCGCTTCCTTCAGCCCTTCGCTATTAAATTTACGCTGTTCGTTATATAAAGGATAGTAGACCATTTTGGCGCCGCGGCGAATTTCGAAGGTGAGCTCATAGTTCTCCCAATTTTTCTCCGGGATAATGACCGCATCGCCTTCATCCGCGAACAAATCGGCTACGATGCTCAGACCATGGGTTAGCGCATTCGTTACAATAGGATTGCTGATCGTCTTGCCTTGAACGGAAGGGTTTTCCTTCAGCATCTTTTCCTTCCAAAGTGCTCGAAGTTCTGGTTTTCCCGCAGGTGGAGCATATGGATACAGATCCTTCGGTGCATAGGCGGAAAGCGTATCTTGAATAACCGCCAGGTGCATCGGCTCATGATTTTCCAAAGCGATCCCGATGGTCGCATTGAATTTCTTCGCTTTTTGGCCGGCTTCCGCCGATTGACTCAAAATGCCTTCTTTAGGGAAATAAATATTTTTTCCAAGACGTGAGAGCATCGCATAAATGTTCGGGTTTTCCTGTTCAATGGTTTCGTTTAAAGCTTTGACAAGAGGATTCATCGACTCCATCCTTCCAAACTTTTTACTCATGAATGAACTTTATTATAACACTTGGCCAAGTCATTCGTCACGATTTTCATCACGATTTATCGCTGTTATTCGATCGAATCGCGATCTTCTGTCTTCTTTGGCGAGCCTCGATGGGAGCTTTTCTCATGTTTAGCTGTGAAGTGACCCAACGATTGTCCGACACGAACCTTATCGCCTGGTTTCAGAGAAAGGTTCGGATTGAAAATCCCGCTTTCCGTTAGGAGGACGACGGTGGAGCCAAATTCAAAGTATGCCAGCTCCGCTCCACGCTCAATCTGATGAGGAAGAGAGGGGACGTATTGTATGGAAGCGACATTCAATGCTCCAACTTTGACTACGGCGACTTCTCCGAACTCATGCTGAATGTAGGTAACTAGTCGTTCATTGCGGCTGAGCACCTGCTTCATATGCTGCATGCTGAAATCATGAACAGGATATACTTTTCCTCTAATCCGATCTTTCTCCAGTATTTCACCGCTTACCGGTGAATGAATACGATGGTAGTCTTTGGGGCTCAAATAGAGCACAAAGAAGTGCCCATGCTCGTAATTGATCATGCGCGGAGAATGATTCAATAGCTCCTCGATCGTATAATTTTGTCCTTTAATACTCAATAATTCCCCTTCTTGAATCGTCCCGCACGCCGTAATGACCGCATCTACCGGACTGAGCATTGCATCTGGGCTGGGATCTAAGGGACGGCTGCCTGGTTTGAGACGGCGGGTAAAGAAGTCGTTTAAGCTTTCGTAGGCTTCGATCGGCTTCTCCGCTTCCTCGACGTGAATGCCGTATATTTTGGCGAACCGGCGAATCCACCTTTTGCTGAGAGCGGATTTTGCCAATTTGCCGCTGAATTGGGAGACCCATCTTCGTGAAGATAATTCCGTCAATAGTTTAAATAATGGCTTCATTCCCTGCACTCACTCCTGGCGTGAATGTGATATGCGATTATCTTGCCATATCTAAGGTCAAAAAACAACAGGTGACATAAAAATAACGGCTTAGCAGCCGTTATCAAGGGAAATTTAGATTCATTAAAGTATTGAATTCAGCCTGTTTCTTGACGGAAATGCTGCCGATCACATTCACTTGTGTAAGGGCTTTCAAATTCCGGACAAGAAAGACATGTTTTCTGGTTCACGTGTATAGGAAATTGGGAGCCGGATAATTTTATGCATTGAATCGGCGTATTGCTGTGGTGGGGAGTTATCCCCGAGCAGTATGCGCAGCGACTTATCCAGTTCAGCAGTTCCACGGGATTTGCTGGTATTTCCTTCATCTGCTGTAGCTCCTTCGTTCAAAGGGCTGCCGAAGCTCCTGCGAGTTCAGCCAGCGCCTATGTATTCAAAATGGCCGCATATAAGCTGTATTTTGAAAGTTGAAAAGTAACGGGTCCATTCGTTCAGTTTTTGACAAACCGTGTCAAATGAGACTAACACAATATGGGATTATAGTAACATAATATCGTTTTTTTGTCATTACTTTACAGTTTGTTTAGGCGATAAAACAAGTTCGTGTTTCGGAATAATAAGCGGTACGCTACCTGTTCTTCTAATCCTGTCAGCTTACTGAACACAGGAATGGAGCGGTGCAGCATCTCCGGACGTGTCACTGAGCCGAGAAAAGGACCCTCAAATAGCCATGGACCGTCTGTTTCAGCCATCAGTTGATCCAGCGGATACTGCTTTACGACGGTTTGAATTTCTTCTTCATACACGATATCAGGAGTAAACGAGATATAGTATCCATTTCTCGCCATTCGCTCCGTCGTGACTGGATCCCCCTTATACCAATGAAAGTGTGCCTTGTCATAACCCGCTTCCTCCAGAAGCCCGCAAGCGGTGGCAGCATCTTCATATACCGCGTGAAGAACGATAGGAAGGTCCAGCTCCTTTGCCAGCTCGATGAAATGCTTTAACAATTCGATATAGGGCGCCTGTTCCAATCTGCTGCCTCGCCTCTTCGCTTCCAGTGCCGAATAGTAGGGCAACCCCACCTCGCCGATCGCGACAGCATCCGCAGCGTTCTGGCGAATCCATGCGAATAGATCGGCAATTACGTTGTCTGCAGGGAGTGCTTGTTCCGGATGAAAACCGTAAGCAGGCAGGATGACGTTCCCGTGCTGCAATGCAAGCATTTGATTGGTTTTGCAGGAATCCAGATCCATCGAAACGGCAACCATGCCTGCTACTTGCTGCTGCTTGGCTTCCAGCAGTATGGATTGCCGTTCCTCTTGTGTATACTTATCCAAGTGAATATGAGCGTCAATGATCGTGTGCACTCGCCATACTTCCTTTCAGTGTGCGGTATATATCAGATTTCAGCTCATTAAAGGTATGGCTGTATATGAGCTCTTCACGGCGCGGTCTGGCAAACGGGACCAAATGTTGTTGGATGACCTTTGCCGGTCTTGGCGAGAAGACATAGATTCGATCCGACAGAAGCAGCGCTTCCTCGATGCTGTGCGTAATGAGCAGCACGGTTTTACGGTGCTCCTCCCATATTTGCAGCAGCCACTGCTGCATTTCAAGCCGGGTAATCGCATCCAAGGCTCCGAAAGGCTCATCCAGACACATGAAAGACTGGGGGCTGAGCATCGCTCTGACGAAGGAGACTCTTTGCTGCATTCCGCCGGACAGCATGTGCGGATACGCGTGAGCGAACGAGGCTAATCCGGCTTTCTCCAGCCATTCCACTGCCTTGGCTTTCATTTGCGAACGTTTCACGCCAGCAATTTCACTTCCCAGCACGACGTTGCTGAGAACATCTCTCCATGGAAGAAGAGCAGGCTGCTGCGGCATATAGCTGATATGGCCCTTTTGTCCGGTAATGTCCTTTCCTTGCAGAATGACTCGCCCAGACTTGGGTGTCAGCAATCCTCCGATGTTTTGGAGCAATGTGCTTTTGCCACAGCCTGACGGACCAAGAAGCGATACAAATTCACCGTGCTTCACACGGAGGTTGATGCCGTTTAAGATATGAAGCGGCTTCCCATCTTGCTCAAACGTTTGGACCAGATTTTCGATCCACAGATCACCGCTTGCTTCATGGTTGTAATTCATTGCGTAGATTGCACCTCATTTCCTTGTATCCGGCTTCCAGCGCAGCAGCTTTTTCTCAGCCCATGATACGAGTCCAACCATCACTAAGCTGAAAATAATGATCATAAAACAGCCAATAAAAACTCGATCCACGCGGAATGAGGATTGAGCGATTTTCATATAGGAAGCAATGCCTTCCTGTGAACCCGCTGACCATTCGGCAATCACGACACCCATTACGCTGTATGCGGCAGAGATTTTCAAGCCAGAGAATAAGAAAGGAAGGGAATAAGGCCATTCCAGCTTGGTGAAAATCTGCAGCCTTGAAGCGCCTGACATCTTCATATAGTTTATCATCGTCCCATCGGTTTGCTGGTAACCGCTTAAGCAGGCCATCGTGATGGGAAAGAAGCAAACAAGGCTAATGATGATAAAATGAGGAACTAAGGTGTAGCCGAACCAAATAAAGAGAAGCGGCGCCATAATGATAATCGGGATATTCTGCGATATAATGACGAGCGGATAGAGCGCGCTATGAATCCATGAGACGAGATGAAGCGGAATGGATGCCATAATGCCGAGCAATGCTCCTACGGCGAACCCAGCGATCGTAATGCGCACGGTAACCCAAGTGTGCTGCAGGATCCTTCCAGGCTGGGATATGAATTCTTCCCAGATGGAACTGGGTCTTGGCAGAATATAAGGCTCGATCCTGCCTAGCAGAGCTCCCCATTCCCAGAGAATAAGCAGAAGGATGACCGTCGCTGCCGCCGGCCATCCTTTCTTTATCCATTGCGGGATTCTAGCATGTCCGCTCATTTATATTTCTCCGTCAATCGATCCATCGAGGCGCCTTCCGGATTGTAGTAGATTTTTACCTGCGAAATGACATTCGGACATCCCATCTCAATCATCGCTTTGTTCATTTGTTCAATAATGGACAGCAGTTCATGCAGTTCACCTTCCATTGTCGTTTCCAATGGATGAACCTCGTGCTTGACACCGGACTGCTGAATGATCTCAATCGCTCGGTCTACGTAAGGAATGACCTGCTCGCCGTTAGGTGTTTTCGGAATGATTTGAATACTGACTAGTGCGTTGGCCACTTTTACAATTCCCCTTTCGAATCAGGCTTCCGGTAAAAATTCATTCGTGTAGGCTGCGTCTACATCCAGCTCCTGCTCGAGCAGCCCGTGCTCCATCATCCAGTCGGCATAGCCCTGCCATACTTCCTGCTTCTGCTCACCCCAGCGCGGCGCATCGGCTTGATATTGATCGACGAGCCACTCTTGGCTGGCCTTCACCAGCTCCGGATCGAGATCGGGCACGGCAGCGATCAAGATGTCCGCCGCCTGCTCCGGCTGCTCGATGGCGAACTGGTATCCTTTCGAGGTGGCTTCCATAAACGCTTTAATCAATTCAGGGTTTTCGTCTATTAAAGCTTCATTCGTAATGATCGTCGGCGTATAGTAATCTAGTTTCTCGGAATAATCCTTCACATAGATCATATGGATATCTTCTCCGCGGAGCTGCGCTTCAATGCCGGTCCAGGCATAAAATATCCACGCAAAATCAATGTCTCTCTTCGTTGCCGTAAAGAAGTCGCTGTTGCCGATATCGACGATTTTCACCTTGCTGACATCCGCTTGCTCCATCTGCATGATGGAATCCATAACCTGTTCTTCAACGGGGCTGCCCCATCCTCCGTAAGTTTTCCCTTCAAAATCTTTCGGAGATACAATTCCTTTCTCCGCTGGAGCAGCAAATCCAGAAGTGTTGTGCTGGATCACTGCGGCGATCGAAACGATCGGCAGCGGATCCTTCGATGTCCGAGCCATCGTTATTTCTTCCTGATAGCTGATGCCAAAATCCGCACGTCCGGCCGCAACCATACTGGCCGCTCCAGCATCCCCAGGCTGAATAATTTCTACATCCAATCCGGCTTCATCATAATAGCCTTGTTCTTCTGCGACATACAGACCCGTATGATTCGTGTTTGGAGTCCAATCGAGGACGACAGTTACTTTTTGCTTTGCTGCTGCATCCCCTTGATTTTCGCTGCCTGCTTGATTTCCTGAGGTGCCATTGTTCTCTCCTGCATTGTTGCCGCAGCCTGCAACGACCAAAGCAGACAGCAGGGCGAACGTCCATACCTTCATCCATAATTTGTTTTTCTTCAAAGTCTCCCTCTCCTTTATAAGTTTCATGTTCGTCTTGGCAATTTCAGCGAGGTAAGAGCCCTTATCTGTGAAAGAACGCACAAAAAAAGCACTTCCGTAGGAAGTGCGGCTGCACAAAAAGGATCGATGAGATCCAATAGCTCCCTACGCTGGCATTACCCAGATCAGGTTATAGGGTCTGCGTCTTGACGGGACGCACTCTCAGCCGGCCGATTCCAGCTCCCCCGTAAACTTGAAAACAAAGCCTATTATACTGATTTTTTCTATCACTGTCTACATTGAACACCCCTGACGGCCACAGGGACGATCTGAGACGGAGGCATTCGATGTTCACGATTTGTTAAACAAAACACGTTGTCGATGTGAGCAACATCACAGTACGGTAAGGTCTCGAAAAATACAATGAGTACAAATGAAGCAGTCGTAAAAAAACGGCGGTTCACGAGGAGGGGTAAGCGATGACAGAGTTGAAAACGGAGCGAGACAGACAGTCTCAAGCAGCGATGGAGCCTAAGAAGCAGATCGAAACAGAGGAACCGTCTCTCAAAGGAACCTTCGTTTCCGTCATGCTGCTGGGAGGATTTTTGATCCTAAGCTGGGTACTTGTTTTTATGTTGTTTATAGCGCGCAATGGGTAAATATGGGGGGATAAACGATGCATATTCATAAGTTGGAGAAAATTTGGCTTACCTTTGGGATTACGATGTTGGTTGCATTTTTAGTGATTTTAGGAATTTCTACGTTTGCTTTTGGTCTAGAGCCGCCAAGTCATAGCCATACGATTGACCCGGAGAAAGTCAGAGAAACGGCTCCCTTCGACAATCCAGGCTTGCGCATGGTGGGTGACGGGGAGTATGAGGCGGTCATGACCGCCTATGCGTTCGGCTATGATTCCGGAGATCATCCACTGACGGTTCCTGCCGGGTCAACCGTTGAGTTCGTAGTTACCACACCGGATGTCGTTCATGGCTTCCAAATTCCAGGGACGAACGTGAATATGATGATCGTTCCGGGAGAGGTCAGCCATATCAAACATATGTTTAATGAGCCTGGAGAATATTTGATTCTGTGCAATGAATACTGCGGCGGCGGCCATGAATTCATGCATACGACGATCGTTGTGGAATAGGGACTGAAACCGTATGGGGGTTATGAGTACGAAATATGAACAACAGAAAGAAGTGAAGATTATGAGGCCATCCGATGTAATTTTACAGCAAAACAAGTTTCATAAAGAGGATACTGCGCTCGTACTAACACATATATGCTTTGCTTTCGCAGCCTTGTTTCTTGGAGGCGTAGCCGGTCTGCTGCAGGGGCTCGTACGCGGTGGGACGATTACGCTTCCTGCCGGAATTGGTTACTATCAGCTGCTTACCGCACACGGAGTGTTCATGGCACTTGTGTTCACTACCTTTTTCATCATAGGATTTTTATATTCAGCCGTTGCCAAGACGCTTGGCGGCGAGCTGCAGCCAGTAGCAAGAAATTTAGGCTGGATCGGATTCGGTCTCATGTCCATCGGAACCATTGTCGCTACGATGATGATTTTGCTGGATAAAGCCACGGTGCTGTACACGTTCTATGCTCCGATGCAGGCATCGGTTGACTTCTACATTGCGTTAGTACTGATTGTTGTAGGAAGCTGGGTGAGCGGAGCGGGAATTTTTTATCAATATCGGTATTGGAAAAAGCATCATAAAGGAAAATTGTCGCCTTTATTGTCATTCATGTCTGTCGCCGTCATGCTGTTGTGGATCATCGCCACCTTGGGTGTTGCGATTGAGGTGCTCTTTCAATTAATTCCGTGGTCGCTCGGCTGGGTCGATGAAGTCAACGTATTGCTGAGCCGCACGTTATTCTGGTATTTTGGGCACCCGCTCGTATATTTCTGGCTGCTGCCGGCCTATATGTGCTGGTACGTATGTATTCCGAAAATAATCGGCGGCAAGGTGTTCAGCGACGCTTTAGCTAGGTTTTCCTTCGTCTTGTTCTTATTGTTCTCGATTCCGGTGGGTTTCCACCACCAGTTGATGGAGCCTGGGATTTCACCGTTTTGGAAATACCTGCAGGTTGTCTTAACCTTCATGGTAGTCATCCCGTCTCTGATGACGGCGTTCTCTCTGTTTGCAAGCTTTGAGATGAACGGCCGTGCGAGAGGCTCGAAGGGCTTATTCGGATGGGTGAAGAAGCTGCCTTGGAAAGACGTGCGGTTCTTTGCTCCTTTTATGGGGATGCTGATTTTCATTCCTGCAGGTGCGGGCGGGTTGATCAATGCTTCCAACCAAATGAATGCGGTCATTCATAACACGCTGTGGGTGACGGGACATTTTCATTTGACGGTAGCGACCAGCGTAGCTTTAACCTTCTTCGGCATGACGTATTGGCTGATTCCTTCGATGATGGGCCGCGAGCTGACGCCTGGAATGAACAAGCTGGGCATCATTCAAACCATTCTTTGGTGTATCGGAATGTTCTTCATGTCCGGATCGATGCACACGGTCGGCTTGCTCGGTTCTCCGAGAAGAACGGCCTATACAACCTATAGTGACCATCCCGATGCTGTTGGCTGGATGCCGTACCATGTGGCTATGGCTGTAGGTGGAACCATCTTGTTCGCAGCAGTGATTTTGATGGTCGTTAACATCCTGCTGATGTTCAAGCTGCCGAAAGGTTATACGGAATATCCTGTTGGAGAGGTGGCAGACGCCGCTCAGCCGGTTCCGCGCTTGTTCGAAAGATGGGGTCTTTGGGTCGGCCTGCTCGTTCTTCTCATCGTTGTTGCTTATACGGTACCGGTTATCGATATGCTGAACAACACGACGCCGGGATCGAAAGGCTATGTCACCTGGTAATTTGTTTCTTGCCAAAATCATAAGAACGCTGAGCTGAACCCAGTTTCAGTGTTCTTATCGGCAAAATATTGTGAATTAATTCACAAAATATTCATCAAACCTGCTATTCTGCAGGATAAAAGTCATAGTGAGCCTCGAGCTGGATTTATATGATGGAATCAGAAAGAGATCAAACCATTCATTGATAGGAGGCGGACGAAAGATGAATATGCAGGCGAAAGAAATGCGGGTGCAGCAGGAGTCCAGGAAACAAATCGATGCGTATGTGAACAACGCAAAAATCGCATTGAACAAATTGTTGGAAATGGATCAGCTGCAAATCGACCATGTGGTTCAGCAGATGGCTTTGGCTGGACTCGATCGACATATGGAGTTGGCCAAGATGGCTGTGGAGGAGACAGGACGGGGCGTATACGAGGATAAAATAACGAAGAACATTTTTGCAACGGAATATATCTACCACGATATTAAAAAGGACAAAACCGTCGGAGTCATTGAAGACAATCGTTATGAGAGTTACCAGTTGGTTGCGGAGCCAGTGGGGATCATCGCCGGCGTAACACCGGTAACGAATCCGACGTCGACGACGATGTTCAAATCTCTTATCTCGATGAAAACAAGAAATCCGATCATTTTCGCGTTTCATCCATCCGCGCAAAAGTGCAGCGCCGAAGCAGCGAAGACTGTCTATGAAGCGGCTGTCAAAGCGGGTGCACCGGAGCACTGCATTCAATGGATTGAGCTTCCTTCACTGGAAGCGACGCAGATGCTGATGAATCATCCCGATGTAGCGCTCGTGCTCGCAACAGGTGGATCGGGCATAGTGAAATCTGCTTACAGCACAGGCAAACCGGCATTAGGTGTAGGTCCTGGCAACGTGCCGTGCTTCATCGAGAAGACGGCGAACTTGAAGCAGGCGGTAACTGATTTGATTTTGTCTAAGACATTCGATAACGGGATGATTTGCGCCTCCGAGCAGGCTGTCATCTTGGAGGAGCCGATCTATCAGCAAACGAAAAAAATGATGCAGGAGATGGGCTGCTATTTTCTAAATACGGAAGAAATAGAAAAAGTGTCCGGTCTGGTGATTCAGAAGGACTCCTGTGCCGTTAACGGCAAGATCGTAGGGAAATCCGCTGAATTGATAGCTGAGCTGGCAGGCGTTCAAGTGCCGAAAAATACGAAAATATTAGTTGCCGAGCTGCAGGGGGTAGGAGAGAAATATCCGTTATCTGCAGAGAAACTGAGTCCCGTGCTGGCTTGCTACAAAGTGAAGAATGCAGAGCAGGGAATTGAGCGCGCTGCCGAAGTGATCGCGTTCGGCGGCATGGGACATTCCTCGGTTATTCATTCAAACGATCAGAAGGTGATCGACCGATTCGCTGAACGTCTTCAAACCGGCAGAATCATGATCAATTCACCTTCCACGCATGGAGCCATTGGAGATATCTACAATACGAACCTGCCGTCACTGACACTCGGCTGCGGATCTTACGGCCGCAATTCAACGACGTCCAACGTTTCGGCTGTGAATTTGATTAACGTGAAAAGGGTGGCCTATCGAACGGTGAATATGCAGTGGTTCAAAGTACCGGAGAAAATCTATTTTGAAAGAGGCGCAACGCAGTATTTAGCCAAGATGCCGAATATATCGAGAGTGCTGATCGTTACCGATCCGATGATGGTCAAGCTGGGATACGTAGAGCGTCTTGAATATTACCTGCGAAAGCGGACCGCACCTGTAGCAATTGAGGTATTCAGCGAGGTAGAACCGGACCCTTCTGTGTCGACGGTTAACAAAGGAACGGCTGTGATGCGGCAGTTCGAGCCGGATTGCATTATCGCACTCGGCGGAGGCTCGCCTATGGATGCGGCTAAAGGGATGTGGTTGTTCTACGAATATCCGGAAACCGACTTCCAAGCGATCAAACAGAAATTTATGGATATTCGCAAACGGATCTATAAGTATCCGAAACTGGGACAAAAAGCGAAATTTGTTGCCATTCCAACGACATCGGGGACAGGATCGGAGGTCACTTCGTTCGCCGTCATCACAGATCGGGAACACGGCAATACGAAATATCCGCTTGCGGATTATGAGCTGACCCCAGACGTTGCGATCATTGATCCGGAATTTGTGCTCAGTCTCCCGAAAACGGCCGTTGCCGACACGGGCATGGACGTATTGACTCACGGGATTGAGGCCTATGTATCTACGATGGCGAACGACTACACGGATGGACTGGCGATCAAAGCGATCCAGCTCGTATTTGAGAATATTGAGAAGTCTTTTCATACGGCAGACCCGCTTTCCCGTGAAAAAATGCATAACGCATCCACATTGGCAGGGATGGCTTTCGCCAACGCATTTTTGGGCATCAACCACAGTTTGGCGCATAAGTGGGGCGCCGAATATCATACGGCACATGGAAGAACGAATGCCATCCTGATGCCGC
Source organism: Marinicrinis lubricantis (assembly GCF_042658665.1). Lineage (NCBI taxonomy): Bacteria > Bacillati > Bacillota > Bacilli > Caryophanales > Paenibacillaceae > Marinicrinis > Marinicrinis lubricantis. The sequence goes on along the minus strand of NZ_JBHSQV010000184.1, from coordinate 68,105 downwards.
ATGTTATTAAGTTCAATGCACAAAAACCGAAAAAATTCGCTTCGTTCCCGAAATACGATCATTTTAAGGCGGATGTGAGGTATGCGGAAATCGCTCGAGCTGTTGGTCTGCCGGCGAAAACGACGGAAGAAGGAGTGCACAGCTTAATTGAAGCGATTCGCAAGCTGAACAGGGCGCTCGGCATCGAAGAGAGCTTTCAGCAGTTAGGCATAGATGCGAAGGATTTCGAGGCGAAGGTGGGTGCACTTGCTGATCGCGCCTTCGAAGATCAATGCACAACGGCCAATCCGAAGCTTCCACTCGTTGCAGATTTGGCTGAGATTTATCGAAACGCGTTTTACGGAAGGTTTTAAACGAAACGAATGAGCTGCCGGGGAAGCAGTGGCTCCCCGGCAACCATTAAATCCATGGAGGTGCGTGAATCATGTCTGTGATGGAACGTGATTTAAGAAACAGCAAGGAAGGGCAGGATGCATGGAGAGGTTTCAGGTTTGGAAAATGGATGAATGACATCGATGTGAAGGACTTTATCGATCGGAATATTACGCCTTACACCGGGGATGACTCTTTTTTGGCAGGGCCGACGGAGGCAACGAAGAAATTGTGGGAGCGCATATCCGAGCTGACACGGCTGGAGAGAGCGCGCGGCGGCGTGCTGGACGTGGATGTAAATACGCCTTCTACGATTACTTCGCACGGGCCGGGCTATATTCAACAGGATTTAGAACAAATTGTCGGCTTGCAGACCGATGAGCCATTTAAGCGATCGATTCAGCCTTTTGGCGGCATCCGGATGATGGCGGATGCATGTGAAGCGTATGGCTTTGAGCTTCCAGATGAGATCATTCGTTTGTTTACCGACATTCGCAAGACACATAACCAAGGTGTTTTTGATGCGTATACGCCGGAAATGAGAGCTGCTCGCAAAGCCGGGATCATTACAGGCCTGCCGGATGCTTACGGCCGGGGAAGAATTATTGGTGATTACCGCCGTGTCGCCCTTTATGGCATTAACCGGCTCATTGCAGGCAAGAAAGACGATTTAATTCAATTAGAAACAGAAGTAATGACCGATGAAGTGATTCGCGCGAGGGAGGAAATTTCCGAGCAAATCCGTGCGTTGAACGAATTGAAGCAGATGGCCAAGGATTACGGCTATGATATTTCCAAGCCTGCCACAAATGCGAAGGAAGCGATTCAATGGCTCTACTTTGGCTATTTAGGTGCTATTAAAGAGCAAAACGGGGCGGCGATGAGTTTGGGACGCGTCTCCAGCTTTCTCGATATATACATGGAGCGGGATTTGACGGAAGGTACGCTCACCGAGCAGGAAGTACAGGAGCTCGTCGATCACTTCGTGATGAAGCTGCGTATTGTGAAATATTTGCGTACGCCTGATTACAACGAATTGTTTAGCGGTGATCCGACTTGGGTCACGGAGTCGATCGGCGGCATGGCTTTGAACGGAGAAACGAGAGTAACGAAAAACTCGTTCCGCTTTCTTCAAACGCTGTACAATCTCGGACCGGCTCCTGAACCGAATTTAACCGTGCTTTGGTCGGTGAATTTGCCCAAAGGCTTCAAGCAGTTCTGTTCCAAGGTGTCGATCGACACCAGTGCGATCCAATACGAGAATGATGATTTGATGCGGCCATACTACGGTGATGATTACGGTATCGCATGCTGTGTTTCCGCGATGCGGATCGGCAAGCAAATGCAGTTCTTCGGGGCACGCGCGAATTTAGCAAAGGCACTGCTTTACGCGTTAAATGGCGGCGTGGATGAAAAGCTGGGCATTCAGGTGGGACCCGCCTATGCACCTGTTTCGGGAGATGTGCTCCAGTACGAAGAAGTGATGCAAAAATATGATGAAATGATGGAATGGCTGGCTAAGCTGTATATGAACACTTTAAACATCATTCATTACATGCATGACAAGTACTGCTATGAACGTCTGGAAATGGCTCTTCACGATAAGGATATTTTACGTACAATGGCTTGTGGAATAGCTGGATTGTCGGTAGCGGTTGATTCCTTGAGTGCAGTGAAATATGCGAAGGTAAAGCCGATTCGGAACGAACAAGGCATTATCGTAGATTTTGAGGTGGAAGGAGAATACCCGCAGTACGGCAATAACGACGACCGGGTGGATTCCATTGCCGTGCAGCTGGTAGAAACGTTTATGAACAAGCTTCGCAAGCATCAAACGTACCGCAATGCGCTGCCGACGATGTCGATCTTAACGATCACCTCTAATGTCGTATACGGGAAGAAGACGGGAAATACCCCGGATGGCAGAAGAGCCGGCGAGCCGTTCGCACCAGGGGCCAATCCGATGCATGGCAGAGATAAGAAAGGAGCGCTCGCTTCGCTGACCTCCGTCAGCAAGCTGCCTTATGAGCACAGCCTGGACGGCATCTCCAATACGTTCTCCATTGTGCCGAAAGCGCTTGGTAAAGAACAGCCGCAGCGGACCTGTAATTTGGTGGCGATGCTGGACGGTTATGCGGCGCAGCAGGGACACCATCTGAACGTGAACGTGTTCCATCGGGAGCAGCTGATCGATGCGATGGATCATCCGGAAAAATATCCTCAGCTTACGATTCGAGTGTCCGGTTACGCCGTTCATTTCGTGAAGCTGACCCGAGAACAGCAGATGGATGTCATTAACCGGACCTTCCACAGCCGTATGTAATGGTAGCAAATGTGCAAATAGATCGGAGGAAAGAAACGGAATAGGAGAATTTAAGAAACCGTTTTGCCGTGAAAAACAAAGGAAGGGATGAAGACTATGAAAGGACGCATACATTCCATTGAAACCTTCGGCACCGTAGATGGTCCCGGCATTCGCTTCGTCCTGTTTATGCAGGGATGTGCCCTGAGGTGCCGCTATTGTCACAATCCGGACACGTGGGATACAGCATGTGGAAAAACGATGACCGTTGAAGAGGTTTTGGCCGAAATGGAGCCATATTTAAATTACTACAAGCTGTCCGGAGGAGGCATTACGGTGACTGGCGGCGAGCCTACACTCCAGGCTTCCTTTGTTGCGGAGCTGTTTCAAGCGTGCAAGGAGCGTTTTGGGGTGCACACGACCTTGGATTCGAACGGCTTTTGCGACACGGGCCATATCGAAAAACTGATGAAATATACAGACCTTACACTGCTTGATATCAAACATATGGATGATCAAAAGCATATCGAGCTTACGTTTCAATCCAATGAAAGGACACTGAAAACAAGCCGCTATTTGTCCGATCACGGTCACCGGATGTGGATTCGGCACGTGCTCGTACCGGGTTGGACGGATGAGCAAGACGACTTGATCCGATTGGGCCAATGGATCGGCAGCTTGAACGGCGTTGAAAAGGTCGAGCTGCTTCCTTATCATCAAATGGGTGTCTATAAATGGGGACAATTGGGCAGGCCTTATACACTCGGGGATGTCGAGCCTCCTGCAAGGGAAGACGTCGAGCGGGCTCGTATGTGGATTGAGCAAGGCATGAACAAGCCGATCTCTGTTACGATTTAACCACGAAAAAGGGCTGTCCGTTGATGATATGCTCCCCTCACGAAAACAGGTTTTATTATTTCACCTGTCTACCGTAAGGGGAGCATAAAGTGGACAGCCCTTTATTTTAGAAGGATTTCTTTCGTATGATAGGTAACTTTTATATTCTGCAAATTTCCTCCGGGCAATTCGGACAATGGACCAGATCCCGGAAATACTGCAGGTCATGCACCGTGATTTGACTGTGCAGCATACTGATCGCGCCGGCGTCCTTGTACTCCTTCAGAAGCCGATTGACGCTTTCCCTCGTCGTGCCGATCATATTAGAAAAGTCGGTATTGTTCAATTTAATTTGCAGCTCGATTCCATTTTCAGTCATTTTCCCGTATGAATTGCACAGCCGAATGATCGTAGATGCGAGCGCACCGTTCTTGCCGAACAGCAGCAAATCTCGGAATTTGGACTCCGTTGTACGCTGCAATACACCCATCCATTTAATAAACTGTACCGCAAATTCCCCGTTCATCGAAATGAGCTGCTCCAAGTCGAGAATATCGATAATCCCGGCTTCCGTATTTTTCATCGCTTCCCCGGAGAAACTGAACTCCGCGTCGTTGAATCCGCCCATTTCCCCAAAGAAGTCGCCATCTTGAAGAATATAAAGAATCATTTCCCGACCTTCATCTGTCGTTTTGGTGACTTTTACTTGGCCTTTTAATATATAAAACAGCTTTTGAGCCGGCTCTCCTTCCCAGAACAGCCTGGTCCCCGTTTTATACTGAAGAGGAGTCATGATGCTGCGCAGCTTTTCTAGGCTGTCTTGCGACAAATACTGCTGCAGCTGGTTCGTTTGTGATGCCAATGTTAAGGCAGCGTTTCCGTTAGGTTGCATAATCATGGCCTCCTGAACAAAATCAGTCTGTTGCATATATTGTAACATACGAATGTGAGCTTTATCACGGACTAAATGGATTCATATCGATAGGGGCTTCCTGTTGCGGCTTCTCCGAGGAGACTGCCGCGGTTTTCAGCCAATAGCTTGCATAAGCCATGGGGTTATAAAAGGTTGCTTTCCATATGTCGTCCAGTCCCCCATTTTTAAAGCTGTACCGCTGATCTCTTCCGTTGCATTCAATAAATACAGGAAAACCGAACGACGTGATGCCGACGTCCAATCCGATATCCGCTAAATGAGGGAGATGCTTGCTTAAATGCTGCGCAACCTCCAGAGAGAACAACTGAAGATGTTCTCTTACTTGATCGGGATTTAAGTTCGGATAAGCCGCAAGCAGCTGCTCTAGTGTAAGGGCGCTCCCGCCTTGGGCAAGATTGGTAACCATTTTGCTTGGAGCGGCTACTTTGCCTACCATACCTGTCACCTGCCATTCTCCGCTGCCGTCACGTTGGACCGATATTCGGAAATCAAAAGGCCTGCCTTCGTAATGGGCTAAAGGCAGCTGCTTCTGAAGCAGGTGCTTCTTTGTTCGAAAGGCATGGACAATTTGCCAAGGGACTTTTTTTCGAAAGCGCAGCGTCTGACTTCTTCTAAATTTGCTGCCGGCTTGGATACATTCCCAGAAATCCCCCTTTTTTCGAAAAAACCATATGCCTCTCCCGATGCTGCTGCTGTTCGGCTTCAGGAAGAAATGGTTATACAGCTTCATGAAACGGTGAATGTTTTGAAGCGAAGCGATTTCGGTATGCGGAAGATGCGGACGAATCCCTTCATGGAGCATCAGCAGCTGATGAATATGCAGTTTTCCGTATCGGTTGTTGCGATTAAAGGTGTACGTATGCTGCAGCAATTGTTTGTATTTGATCCGGGCTTTTTTTGTGGAGAAAAACGTCCGATTATGGATGCATGCGGGAAGAGGGATCATGCGCCTTACGAACCATTCCCCGTTCCAGAGCCAGGCCTTCACACGAAGGTCGTGCAAACGGATATCCTTTAAACGGAAAAAGGTGGGCGTAATCCCGTGGGCTTCTCCCCCTTCGATATAAAATGTGAGCTTTTCGATTCCCATTCGTCCGTTCTTAATGCCGCGATGAACTTGCTCGCTAATGAGTATCCCCGCATAAGGCAACATACAACAACTCCTTTGCAGCCATTGTCCATATAGTGTATGTCACGATTGGATAAAGGCATGGACACATTACAGGCGTAAAGTGTCTATTTTTAGTTGATATTCACCCGCTTTCGGCCGGTGGTGAGTAATATGAATTAACATTATGGGAAAGAAGGAGTTGGCATGAGAAAAATCGCAATTGTGACGCCCGGCACCTTCACCTTGCCATCAGAACACTGTTCTTCTGTGGAAAACATTGTGCAGCAGACATCCGTCCGGTTAGCGTCCCGCTATATATTTCGGATTTACTGCAAGAAAGAGCCGCAGCAGGCCGCATTGGAACGGATCGGGGGTATCACTTATGTGCGCCCATGGGCTTCAACCCGTACTTTATACTGGCGACGAACCGTTCAGAGCCTGCGGCGCAGCTTTTCCGACGCGATCCAATTGGAGAACCGGCCTATGCGCATTTCTTTCATTCGCAAGGCCTTTCCAAAGAAGCCGCTGATCCTGCAGCTGCATTCCGTGCAGTTTATTTCCATGTCCTCAAAACGGAAAATGAGCGGCCAGCTGGAGAGATGCGATCGCATCGTCGTGAACAGCCATTTTTTACAGAGATATGTATCTGAACGTTTTCCCCATATCGCTCAGCTTGTACGAGTAAACTACCCGGGCGTGGATCCTAATGTTTATGAGCCGAAATGGACCGAAGCCGGAAATCAGATTGCCTCGGATATGAAGCGTGGACTCGGTTACGAAGGAAAGAACATCGTTCTGTATGCAGGCAGATTGATTGAACAGAAAGGAATCCATCATTTGCTGTATGCTGTGCCGGAAGTGATCCGAAAGCATCCAGAGACGGTTTTCGTTATTGTCGGAAGTCCTTATTACGGCAAACATCACATTACACCTTATGTCGCATCACTTCATCAATTAGGCAATCAATTCCCGCAGCACGTCCGTTTTATTCCTTTTATCGCTCATGATCAAATCAGGTACTGGTATACGATGGCCGATGTCGTCGTCGTACCGTCCGAGAGAGACGAAGCATTCGGTTTAGTCAATATAGAGGCGATGTCATCCGGCGTTCCCGTCGTCGCTACCGATGCAGGAGGCATTGGCGAAATCGTGAAGGATGGAGAAACCGGATTTCTTGTGACAGGGGCAGAGCGAGTGAGCGGTCTAGCGGAACGGATCGATCTGCTGTTATCGGATGATTCCCTTCGCTTGCGAATGGGAACGGCTGGCCGTGAAAAGGTATTGCAGCAGTTTACTTGGGATCATACCGCTATGCGCATGGCCGGCATTTATCGCGAAATAGGCTTATAACCGTTTACGGGTGGACAATCGACCACCGAATACGGCTTGGCATATAGTATCATGAACGAAACGATGAGGTGATAGGATGAAGCGCAGAAGAAAGAGAAGAAAAATGATTCGATTGAATCCCTCGTATGATGAATTGAAAGAGATCGAGCTGGAACAATCAGAGAAAGCCGCTATCGCTCAGGTAGACATTGAAGAAGATTCTCAGGCCAAGGCTGCATCCATGAATCATGCACCGGAGGATCGCGTACAGGGGTAAGCAGCACTTAGAGAACGAGGCATATCCAAGGAAAAGGCAGCTGGATATGTCTCGTTTTCAGGTGTAAGTAGCTGAGTTATTTTCCAAAAGGCTCAGGCAAGCGCCGTTTCCGCAAAAGCCACCTTACATACAATGTGATGAAGCCCACCCTTATGCAGCGGAGGTGACGGAAAATTTGGCTGGAGTAAAAAGGCGCATAAGGAAAAGCACAAAGCAACGCCGCCTGCCTATCGTTTGCTCGAAATACCCGCTCGTATCGGTTATCATTCCGGTCATGAATGAAAGCCGGACGATTGGACGGGTCATCCGAGAGAGCTGGAAGGTTGACCCCGAAACGGAAGTAATCGTCGTCGTCAACGGAAGCAAGGATCGTACGCGGCACATTGCCGAGCGCTCAGGTGCGAGGGTGATCTATTACGAAGAAGCGCTGGGGCACGACATTGGGCGGAGCATCGGTGCCGCTCATGCAAAGGGAGACATTTTGCTGTTCGTGGATGGGGATATTGTCATTCCCAGCTCGGAGCTGAAGCCGTTCGTCGATGCGATAAAGCAAGGGTTCGATGTGGCGCTGAACGAATATCGAGGACCGGTTCGCAAACAAGCGGTGCACAGTGTCGTGCTTGCGAAGCATTCATTGAACGTGCTTTGTTCAAGACCCGATCTAGGGGGATCGTCGATGACGACGATTCCACACGCGCTGCACCGAAAAGCGATGGTCCGTATCGGTGCTGAAAAGCTCGCTGTTCCTCCCTTGGCGCAAGCAGCGGCGATTGCATATAAGCTGAATGTTGCTGCGGTCCATTACGTGTCTGTAGGCAGGGAAAACCCGAGAAAAAGAAAACATTTGAGACCCGATCCGCTGGAGAGGCTTATCGTCGGCGACCATCTCGAAGCGATTCATTGGTATCTCGAAAATACGGATTCAAGGGGCTTAAAGACAGATTTAAGCAGAATGAGGGGGGTGCTTCAGAGCGATGAAGGAGCGTCGGAACAGCTGCCGAGCCAAGCGATTCTCGAAACTGCGGATGAAAGCTAATTCACTCCATCGTAAGAAAAAAAACGTAAGGTCACGCCCAAGGAGCCATTTGCAGCTGCTTCATCAACTCCGTCAGAACGCGTTTCGTGACGGGAAAATCGACGGAATCCTGAGCCGACCCTACTTTGCTGAGCCTCCCCTCTCCAGTATTCAGGAATGCTGGTTGAGCTGGCTTGATCGAAATCAGCAGGGCATATGGACTTGGGATGTGTGGAAAAAGGTCAGCGAATCGTATATGCGCGGCTTTGAGACGGCTTATGGCTTAAGCAGCGGGAGGCTGCTTCGTCCGACAACGAAGTCGGTCGCTGCGATTGTGACCGTGATGAATGAAGAGACTACATTACCCCCTTTGCTTAGGGAGCTTGACCGATTTTCACCGGATGAGCTTATTATCGTTGTAAACGGATCGACGGATAACAGTCACAGCGTGGCTTCACAGCATCCGAACGCTCGCATTGTGTACTACGAGCAAGCATTGGGCCACGATGTGGGGAGGGCTGTAGGGGCCATGGCCTCCTCTGCCGATATTTTGCTGTTTTTGGACGGCGATATTACGGTGGACGCGGAGGAATTGCTTCCTTTTATTTATGCCATCGAGCAGGGAACGGATATTGCTTTGAACGATTTAACCCCTTATATCGGAATGTTTCATCAAAGAGACGGTGTCAGCATCGTGAAGGAGTTTTTAAACCGAAGCCTGGGAAGAGCCGATTTATCCGTCAATTCGATGACGGCCGTTCCGCATGCGATGTCGAGAAAAGCGCTGGACGTCATTGGCTGTCACATGCTAATGGTTCCTCCAAAGGCACAGTCTGTCGCGATCATGAACGGACTGATCGTTGGCCATGGTGGAAGCGTGAATGTGTTTCAGAAAAATAGACAGCGTGAAACGAATCAGGGTCAGAGTAATTTAGTGGCGGATTTAATTATTGGAGACCACATGGAAGCTCTGCATACAACAATGAAGTCGGGCAGCCCCAGATTCAACTTTGCGGATTCGATTCGCAAACGGCACATGATTACAGGAGGAGGGCTGACCTGACCGATGAAGAAAAGAGCAAAATTGAAGAATCCTCTTGTTCGAAGATGGCAGCGCCGGCTGCGTCTAAACTTTAACAGGGGGTATAACCAAGGGTACGACGACGGTTATACCAAAGGCGTCTATGAAGGGCAGCAAGGAGTATTCGATCTAGGTTTTGACAGAGGCTACAATCAAGGATTTGATTACGGGCACGAGAAGGGATTCATCACAGGGATGGCGTCGACAGAAAGCTATAAAGCAGGATATGAGAAAGGCTGGGAAATGGGGGCCTATGAGGGCGGTGAACAGTGGATTGAGAAGGTGCTTCCCCAGAATATGATTTTGCCGGGCATTTCCTTGGAGCAGATTGCGTCCGCAGGTGTTCAGCAGTACCAGCATGCGTGGCTGAAGCTGCTTGAAGCGAGAGAGGTTGCCGAGCGGTTTAAGCAGGCTCTGGATCAAAAGACTCCTTTCAGCGTCGTACGTTTAGGGGATGGAGAGCTTCTTACACTTGCCCAAGATCGTGTGCTTTCAATCGAAGAAATTAAGCGGCTGGGGCACTTCCTGCCCTATGCAGGCATCCAAATCCCGGATTATCACTCCCGTGACCAGCTGTTGACGTCTGTCCTTCGCGCGAATGTCGTTGGAATACCGGATAAACGGCTGCCATCTTTTCAACCACTTGCTTTCAAGGTATTCCAAGCCTATGCGGTTCCATACCGACTCATGGCCTTGACGAATTCCTTAATTAACTACCAGCTCTATGAGCATGGTCTGCTTCACGACATATGGAGAGGTCGAAAGGTCATTTGTATCGGCAATTTGGCTTCTTCTTTAGCCAAGGCGCTGAGCAGTCATGAATGTCAGGTGACAGGGATGATTGATCATGTGAACGGGATGAAAGATGCCGAAAGGGTTATTGTCGAAGCCGGCGGCATGGATTTTGATATTGCATTGGTATCCGCCGGCGTAGCAGCTGTTGTGATTTGTGAGCAGATTGCAGCAAGATACGGAAAGGCCGCTTTGGATTTCGGGCATTTGGCAGATCGGCTCATCCAAGAGAAGCAGGATTAAAAGCGATATCGAACCATCCGCAGAAGCGGAGAATACATTAAGGATAAGGGCAGCTGCTCCTTGCGGGAAGAGGGGCGTTGCTCCAGGCGTTCAATGAAGACTGGGTGAAGCCTCTGCTGCGGATTTTAAAAGCAGGTAGGCGAAACGCGGAAGGAGTTGCAGTTGACTTGAAGGAACGATATACGCAGGACATGATTCGCCATATGGGCAGTGCATCCGAAGCGATGTCAAGCATATTAAGGGCGAAGAAGGAAGCGGCAGTACGACTGTCCCGGTACATCTGCTCGGATTCGGCAGGCGCGGACCATAGCACTCACAGCCGCTTAGGGGAGAAAGACAAAGTGAAGCAGCTTAACGGCAGTGTGGTTTCCTATTTAAACAGCATAGCTGGACTTACGGACACAATGGCTGAGCAGCTGGAAATCGTTATGCAGCAGCTTTCAGAGCAGGAGGATGAGGAATGAGTGCAAACATCCCCCATTTATTGAAGCTTATGGAGTCTAATGTTAATATCCATTCTCATATTGCAGAAATTCTGCATGCCAAAGCGTCTGAGGCGGAGCAATCCAAAAATTGGCTCTGCGCAAGACCGGACCACGAATTGGAGTATGAGGGAAGTCTAGAGGTTCACGAGCAGATCGTAGAAATGATTGATGGGATCACGAAGACGCAGTCGGGACTAAACCGCAGTCTTAAAGCACTGCTTGGCTCTGGTGAGCGAAGTCAATTGGATTTCAGCGATTTGTTCCAGGGTATGGGAACGGATGACTGAACAAGGCACATGGCTGGAACGGCGAAACCAGGCTCAGTCTGAGCTGCTGTCTTCGCTAGTAGATGGTCAACAGGCGCTAAACCGTATGCTGCACTGTGCGGCTGAGGTTTACAGCAGAAGATCTGATATACTCCATTCTGAACAGCTGCTGCGGGAGCTTCAGCTTATGTGCAGACTTCAGCAGCAGTGGATTGAACAGCTGACCCACACACGCCTTCGACATATTCGGAAGGCCTCCCCGGGGAGGCCGTGGTTACGGCAAGGCGTCTTAAACGCGGCCCCTCATCAAAGCGACCTGTGAAAGGCGGTTTTACCGTCTTGCAGGTTGCTTTTTTGTTTGTCTACCTATTTTTCTGCGCTTGTTCTTCTGTCTATTCCAAGCAAAGGCGAGACGCATAGACTATGAGTGTCCAAGTTAAGTCGGTTTTCCCCTTTGCTTAGGGCAATCAGTTGGAACTTACCCTCGGACTTATGGACACATCGGCAATAGCTGTAGGAGGTGTAATGTTTGAAAGTCGGATTAATTGGCTGCGGATTTATCGGCCACAAGCATGTGAACAGCTTGCTGCAAGCCAAGGGGATGGAAATAGCGGCCATATGTGATATGTCTGAGATGTCATTATCGCGAATGAAAGAGAAGCTGCAAGAACAGCAGGGAGCGAACGAAACGCTTCGAACGTACACAGACTACTCTGAACTGCTGGATGATGAAGATATCGACATCATAACCATCGCCGTCAACAGCGGATTGCATGGAAGAATCGCCAAAGAAGCACTCATCCACGGCAAGCATGTCATCGTCGAAAAGCCAATGGCGCTGTCGCTTCAGGAGGCGAGAGAAATGAATCGCCTGTCTGAAGCTTTCGGCGGAAAACTTGCGGTATGCCATCAAAAGCGTTTTTTTTCGCATTTGATCGAACTGAAGAGAATCGTCAGTAGGGGCGGCTTTGGGGAGCTGTTGTTCGGCAGCGTACAGCTGTCCTACAATCGGAACGACGCTTATTACGAGCAGGCGAAATGGCGGGGCACGTGGGAAATGGACGGCGGAGTGCTCTTAAATCAAGCGATTCATAATTTGGATCTTATGCTGTGGCTACTCGGAGAGCCGGTGGAGGCATACGGTGTCATTCAACGCCGCATGCGCAAGATCGAAGCGGAGGATAGCGCATCGGGTATCGTTCGATTGGCCAGCGGTGCCATCATGCAAATCCAGGCTACGGTATGCAGCCATCCCGATGCATCGCAGGAGAAAATCGAGCTGATCGGAAGCCAAGGGTCCGTCCAGCTTAGCGGAAAATGGATGGAAAATGTAGATCGTTGGAAGCTGCAGGAACATCTGCCGATTACCTATCAAGAAGTGGATCCTTATGTACAGCTGTACAGCGATATAAAGAAGTCTATCTCTCAAGCTGAGCAGCCATTTGTCAGCGGAGCCGAAGGGATTCGCGCACTGGAAGTCATTATGGCTCTGTATCAATCTTCGATTTCGGGCCGTCCGGTCAAATTTCCGATTCAAGACTTTTCTACATTGGAGATGAGAAGCAATGAGCCGTATTGATGTCTCCCAGGATAAGCAGTTGTCGGTGTTTTCGGGTAAAACAGTGCTGGTTACAGGCGGAGCGGGCTTTCTTGGCTCCAACGTGGCCAAGCGGCTGTTGCCTTTTGCCAAAAAAATATATGTGTATGACGATTTGTTTACAGGGAAACTCACCTCCGTTCCGACGGACGACAAAGTTGAATTTATTCAAGGAAGTGTCACAGACGGACATCTTTTAGGAGATTTGATAGAACAATCGGCCTATGTATTTCATTTTGCCGCGCGAAATATCATATTGTCCACAGAACAGCCGTTCACCGATTTTCAGGTCAATGCACAAGGAACGCTGCAGGTGTTGCTGCAGGCAATGCGAAGCAAAGGCAGGCTGGAGCGGATCATTTACGCATCAACCTCCTCTCTCTACGGCAATCCCCCTGTGCTTCCAGCTGCAGAAAATTACTACGATGTATCTACCCCATACGCCGCAAGCAAGATGTGTGGGGAGCTGCTATGCATGAGCTACGCCAAAGCGTTTCAATTGCCGGTCACGGCACTTCGATTTTCCAACGTTTTCGGTCCGGGTCAGGTCAGCACCAATCCTTATTGCGGTGTCGTTTCAAAGTTTATGGATCGCTATATTCAAGGTGAGCCTCTGACTATTTATGGAGACGGAACGCAAACCCGAGATTTTACTTATGTCGAGGATGCGATGGATGCAGTGATGGCGGCTGCCGTCAGTGAACAGACTCTAGGTCAGGTCATGAATGTAGGCACGGGCATAGAAACGCAGGTCAATGAATTGGCGGACATGATTAAGGAGGTCATTGGCGCACCCGAGCATCCTGTGACGTATGAGAAAGGGCGTGCCATCGATACCATATACCGCCGCAGTGTCGATATTTCCAAGTTGACTGCGCTGACGGGATGGCTTCCCAAGTACCCTTTGAAACAAGGGATTAAGCTAACCTGGGAATGGTTTCATGCGGACCATGGAAATGAGGTTTCGGCGATATGATGACGAATGCGGTTATTCATCCAAGCGCAAGCTTGGGGTATCAGTGTGAAATTGGACATTTCGCAGTCATTCATGAGGGTGTCGTGATCGGAGATCGTGTAGTGATTGGTGATCATGCCGTTATTTTGCCTGGAACCGTCATCGGCAGCGATGTGCAAATTGGCGCACAATCCGTCATCGGCAAAGTGCCGCAGACCAATCGAAGAATCAAACGAAAGCCGACGCCGCTTCCACCGCTTACCATTGGAAGCCATGTAACGATTGGCGCTTGTGTCGTGCTTTACAGGGGTATCGAGATCGGAGACGGTACTTTTTTGGGAGATCATGTTTCAATTCGTGAAAAGGTACAGATCGGTGCTGACTCCGTCATTGGAAGGGCCGCAGTAATTGAATTGAATACGGTGATCGGCAGCAGAGTTGTCGTTCAAACCGGTGTTTATGTGACAGGAGATTCGACGATTGAGGATGATGTGTTCATTGGGCCTCGTGTCTCGATGTCCAATGACAAGTATATGGGAACTCGGCCGTTTACGTATGCCGGACCGATCATTCGCCAAGGGGCGGCCATCGGAAACAATGCGACGCTGCTGCCCGGCATCGAGATTGGGGCAAAGGCCATTGTCGGGGGCGGTGCGGTCGTGACAAAGAATGTACCAGCAGGCACCGTTGTGGTGGGAAATCCTGCTGCACCGATTCCAACCAAGTAAAAGAGGTGCCCTATGAGAATATTATGCATGCTAAATCTTGACATATTTCGTCTTAGTATGGGCTGGGCGCTGGAAGCCTTAGGACACGACGTTTACCATATGAATATCATTGATGAGCAGCGATTAGAACAGGCCATCCGGCTTCATCGGCCGGACTTCTTCTTTGATATGGGCTGGGATGGACAGCATCTGAACTGGGACAATTTGAACATGATGCGCGAGACATTGAAAAGGCATGGAGTATACCACGTCTATTTCGCGGAAGAGGACTCCCTGCATTATGACAACTGGTCTCAAAAATATGTACAGACGACAAAACCCGATTTTGTCCTGACGCGAGGCTGGGAATGCGTAGAGAGGTACAAAGAGCAGGGCTACCGTTCGGCTTATTTAGATGTGGGATGCAATCCTGATTTTCATCGTCCCGTAGAGGCACAGCCGGATTTAATGTGCGATGTATCGGTCGTATGCAACGGGCAGTTTATATGGGATATATACCGGCGCAAAAGTATCCATGATCTTGTTGTACCGTTATTCGATGGACCGTTCCATGTCCAGATTTGGGGCAGGGATTGGGAGAATGCGGCTGAATATTACGGCAAAACGCCAAATCCAGGAGTTCATCGCGGAAAATTGGAATTTCACCGAACTCCGCAGGCTTACAGCTCCGCAAAAATCAATATCAGCGTACAGTCGATGGACGATCAGCTCAGCAATCGCACACTGGATATATTGAGTACCGGCGGATTTTTACTGACGTCAAATACGTCGGCGGTACGAACGAAGCTGCTGCCTGGCGTATGCTGTGCGGTCAGTGATTCGCCGGAGGAGACACTGGAGCAGATCCAATATTATTTGACCCATGAGGACGATCGCAGTCGTATTGCTGCTGCCGGCATGCAGCTCGCAAGAGAGCATTTGTCTTATCAAGCTACTTTGCCATTTGTTTTGGAGCAAGTGCAGCAAGCGATTAATGAAAGAGGTGGAGTGAACCCATGAACCATATTCCGATGGTCGATTTGAAGCCATCCTGGGATGAACAGATGGATGAAATAACCGATGCAGTAAAGCGCGTTCTGGATCAAGGAAACTTTATTCTCGGAAGTGAAGTCTCGCAGTTAGAGCGGGAAATCGCAGATTTTCATCGTGTACGCCATGGAGTTGGTGTAGCCAATGGAACCGATGCCCTCATTCTGCTGCTGCATGCAGCAGGCATTGGTGCCGGCGACGAAGTGATCACAACACCGTTTACTTTTTTTGCCACAGCCGAGTCGATTATGCAGCTCGGAGCGGTGCCGGTCTTTGCCGATATTGACCCTGTCTCCCTTAATTTGGATCCTGCGAATATTGAAGAGAAGATCACGCCGAAAACAAAGGCCATCCTGCCGGTTCACATTTTTGGCCAAATGGCTGCGATGGATGCCATCCACAAGATCGCAAATAAGCACAGCTTAATTGTTATTGAGGACGCATGTCAGGCGATTGGCGCTGCTTGGAATGGTAAGGCCCCAGGAACATATTCGGTTGGGGCGGCGTTTTCTTTCTTCCCAACGAAAAATTTAGGAACATGCGGTGACGGCGGCATGATCATCACCCAGTCGAAGGAGCTGACAGAACGTCTTCGCAGGCTGCGGCTGCACGGAAGCTCGGCCAAATATATTCATGATGAGGCGGGCTGGAACAGCCGTCTGGATGAAATTCATGCGGCGATACTGCGCGTCAAGCTGCGAAAACTGAGCGCTTGGAATGCAGAGCGCCGTAAAATTGCGGAGATATATCACCAAGAGTTGAAGGGACTGCCTCTGCAGCTGCCTATCGAGCAGCCGAGTGCACATCATGTGTATCATTTGTACACCGTACTCAGTGATGAAAGAGATGCGCTGATGAATGATTTGAAGCAGCAAGGCATTGGCTGCGGAGTCTACTACCCTGTTCCGCTGCATCTTCAGCAGGCGCTGAAAGGATACGGATATCATAAAGGTCAGCTGCCTGTGGCGGAAAATGCTTCGGAATGCTGTCTTTCTCTGCCGCTCTATCCAGGAATGACTGAGGATGCTCAGCAGTTCGTTATTGATAAGGTTAAACATTATTTTAAGAGGTGAGAAAGCTTGGGACATTTTGAGCAATTTATGTCAGCCATTGAGCAAAGGTCAGCTGTGTTAGGTGTTATTGGCTTAGGGTACGTTGGACTGCCGCTGGCTGTTGCGAAAGCCCAAGCGGGGTATCAGGTGATCGGCTTTGACGTCGATGAGCAAAAGGTAGACTCGATTATTGAAGGCAAATCATATATTTCCGATATTGATGATCAGGAGCTTTCGGAACAGGTCCATTCCGGCAAGCTGACGGCAACGACGGATTTCAGACGGCTAAGCGGCGTGGATGCCGTCAGTATATGTGTCCCGACACCGATTGATAAATATAAACAGCCGGATCTATCTTATTTAATTGCGGCGGTAGAAAGCATTTCACAGTATATGAAGAAGCCTATATTGATTATTCTCAGCAGTACGACGTTTCCCGGCACGACGACCGAGATCGCAAAGCCGATTTTGGAAAAAGCGGGTGCAAAGATAGGCGAAGATGTCTTCTTAGCCTATTCTCCGGAACGTATTGATCCGGGCAACCGCAGCTTTCAGATTAAAGGCATTCCGCGGATCGTCGGAGGAACAAGCGAGCATTGCACGAAGTTAGCCGCCAGATTGTATGAGCATGTGCTGAAGGAAAAGCTATTTCAGGTCGACCGCACGGAAATCGCGGAGATGGCAAAAATCGTTGAAAATACGTTCCGTCTAGTAAACATTGGTCTGATGAACGAGTTAGCTGTTTTGTGTCATCGGATGGGACTTGACATTTGGAAGGTTATTGAAGCAGCCAGCACGAAGCCTTACGGCTTCCTCCCTTTTTACCCGGGTCCGGGCATTGGCGGACACTGCATTCCCGTCGATCCGCATTATTTAACTTGGAAGGCAAAGGAATACCATTATACTTCACAGTTGATCGAAAGAGCAGCCGAAATTAATGAAAGCATGCCCGAATATGTCGTTTTTCGAATGACGATGATGCTGAATGAGCTGCAGAAACCGATGAAGGGTGCTAAGGTACTGCTCGTTGGTGCGGCTTACAAGAAGAATGTCCCCGACCTTCGCGAATCTCCTGTACTCGAAATTATGAGCTTGCTGGATCGCTATGGCGTCGATTGGGAGTACTATGATCCGCATGTGCCAACGATGAGTGCCGTCGGCAGGAAGAAGAGCAGCATTAGCTTAACACCGGAATCGGTAAGGGACTTCGATTTGGTTGTCATTACGACAGACCATGACCAGACGGATTATTCACTGCTTGCAGCGGAAGCGAAGGTCATTTTTGATACGAGAAACAAAATGGAAGGATTTAGCTGCAAGGGACGCTATTATAAATTGTAGGAGGTGTCCTGGGTGAGAATCATTCAAGGGCCTCTGGAAATTGCAGGCCAAATGGGGCTTCAATCCAGAGGCCTCCAAGCTTTAGGTCACAATGTTGATTCATATAACATCGAGCATAATTACCTCGGTTATTCGAAAGGCATCATGAATGTGTCGCAGAGCCAACTGAGAGCACAGCTGGCTGCTTCACAGCACAAATACGACGTCTTTCATTTTCATTACGGTAAGAGCATGAATAAAGGAATGGACTTCCGGTTCGCGAGAGACCGCAACCGTGTTCGGATCATGCAGTTTTGGGGCAATGATGTTAGAACGAGGCAGGAAGCTGCCATTTATAATCCTTATTCCAGGCTGATTGACACGTATCTGGATGAGCATCTGGTCGTATCTCAATTAGAGCAGTCCTCCCGTTATATGCAGGCATGTATCGTTCAAGACTTTGAAGTAGCGGAATATGTGCGAAGCTATTTTGACCGGATTTACGTTCTTCCCATTGCCTGTGACGTCTTGACTACCCCCGTACAGCTTCCGGATCCGAATGCAGTTCCCCGTATCATACATGCCCCCACACATGCTTATTTCAAAGGCACCGGCTATATCGAAGAAGTATTAAACCGATTGGCTGGAGAAGGTTTTGCCTTTCATTATGAACGTATTCAGAGGGTATCGAATGAGGAAGCGCTGCAGCGCTACCAGACGGCCGATATCGTCATCGATCAAGTATACAATGGCAGCTATGGATTGTTATCAGTGGAGGCTATGGCGCTCGGAAAGCCCGTTGTTGCCTACATCAGGGAAGATCTGAAGCATCGCTATCCGGCGGAGATGCCGATCGTGTCCGCGAGTCCCGCACAGCTGTATATGAAATTAAAATGGCTGCTTCAGCATCCTGCGTCTTGGCCGGAAATTGGCTCGTCCGGCCGCAGATATGCGGAATCGTACCATGATTACCGACTAAATGGGAGACATCTCGAATGGATTTATCGGAGAGAAAGAGCGATATTGGACGGTGTTATACAGGAAGAGCCTTCTCTCATTTATTTAAAGGGAAGAGAGCGCATCCGCTATTCGATAAACAGCTCCCGATATATTTCAATAGATGGTCAGCTGCTAGAAAGATTAGAAGAACCGGTAAATTCCGAGGCGCGTTGGTCCGAGCGAACGGTTATTCTCAAGCCGAACCGATATTATAAATCGAACGGGAATCGAAAACCGGCGGCATATTTTTCTTTTAATCTGGCAGCGATCCCTCAGGATGCGGTTATTCATAAGGCAGTCCTTAGGCTTCCCGTCGCAACCAAGTATAAGCAGGTGAAAGTGCACAGGGTGGCGCAGGGATGGGACACAAAGTCCATCCGAAGGAAAAAGCCGAGACGAAAGCCAAAGTCGATTGCTTCGTTTCAAAGGCCTAAGAAGCAGAAGAAAAGCCAGCGGAGCGTCTTCCAATGGGAATGCACCGAATTGGCGAAACGATGGAAGGATAGGCAGCTGACAAACCATGGGTTGGTGGTTCATAAGAAAGTATGGAGAGCGCCAGATCTAATTGTGACAGCAGTCATGTCGGAATAAGTGAAAAATACAAATATCAATGCTTTATGCGAAAGGGCATAAAGCATTTTTTGTTTTCGGTGTTTTCCCTTTAATTACCGAACTTTTTCCTCTACATACAAGGGCATATTATGGAGGCGAAAGTCGCGCCGAATAACAAAGAATAACGGGAGTGAAATGCGTTGAATTTAAAAGCGAACCAAAAATCAATCCTTGTCGTACTCTTGTGCTCTTTCTTAATGTTGAATGTCGCTGTCGGGAAAGCCGATGCGTTTGGAAGAGGAACGAGAGGTGCTGACGTATATGCTGTCCAAGGGATGTTGAAAACGTTAGGTTATTATGCCGGAAGTATTGACGGAATTTATGGCCCGGCAACGGAAAAAGGAGTGCGATATTTCCAGTACAAATACGGCCTGCCGGTGACCGGTGCTGTTGATGCCAAGACACTGGAAAATATTTTGTGGGCGTACGCCAATGCGAAAATTCCGAAGGCGCAGCCGACACCAACGCCAGTTCCGAAAGCTCCGGAACAGCCTAAAGCGCCTGAGCAGCCGAAGACACCTTCCGTCCCTGGTCTTACTGCGGCCGAGCAGGAAATGCTGGCTCTCGTAAATCAAGAACGTCAAAAGGCGGGGCTGCAGCCTCTGCAGGTTGATCTAAAGCTGACCGAAGCGGCAAGGCTCAAAAGTAAAGACATGATCGCGAAAAACTACTTCTCTCATCAATCACCGACATACGGATCTCCATTCGATATGATGAAACAGTTTGGGATTACGTATCGGACGGCCGGAGAAAATATTGCATGTAATCAAACCGCAGCGCAAGCGCACCAAGCATTGATGAAATCACCAGGACATCGCGAAAACATATTAAAAGCCGAGTATACCCACATTGGAATCGGTATTGTAAGCGGAGGACCATGCGGAATTATGGTGACACAGATGTTTATTGGAAAGTAATGCTTGTTGAAATAACATGAATTCGTTTGGTTACCAGTTGATTACTAGTTTGAAATTCCAGCTCCTACGCAATCTAAGCTTTGTAGATCATGATAGAAGCAAAACGGAGGGAAATTATGTTTAAGCGTAAAATATACCACTTGACAATAGCAGGGATGGTCGTACTGTCACTCGCTGCCTGTACCAATAACAATGGGAATCATGGCAACAATAACGGCAACACGAATGGCGCAATGGAACAAAATCGTGGAGGAAACACCAGGGTTCAACAGCTTGATCGTAACGACTTGGGGATGAACCGGGATCTGACGGGCAACCGCGGTGTAGGTACGAAACGAATTGGGAATGATCAGGTTCGAATGCAGCCAAATAACGGCTCCAGATCCGCCAATAATAATGGAACTCATATCAATGAGAAGAACGGAGCTGGAACGGGAATATTCGGACCGGCAGGAAACGGCGGCAATGTCACTCGCAGAAACGCTGAAAACAATGGCGGTATGACTCAAAGAAATGCCGGAGATGTCAATGACGGCATGACGAGAAGAAATATGGGCAATAACAATGGGGCCATGCATGAAAATACTCGCATGGAAAGAGCCGACGATGTCGCCAAAAGAATATCAGCAATGAAGGAAATAGACAGCGCGAATGTTCTGCTCACTGACAATAATGCTTATGTTGCAGTAGAACTTAGTGATCGTACCGGCAAACGAAAGCATTATTCCGAGATGAACCGGATGGATGTAAATCAAGATGAAATGACAGGTGCTCTGAAACGTCAAATTGCGAGACAAGTACAGCAATTAGAGCCGGATGTGGAAAATGTGTATGTATCTGCAAATCCGGATTTCGTAGACCGCGTTAACGGGTTTTTAGAGCAGATGGATAATGGAAATCCGGTTAGAGGGTTTATTAATGAATTCAATGAGATGATGAATCGGATCTTCCCGTGGAATGCTGCAGAAGATGATCGTGACAACGGAGCAGGCAACAATGGGAACATGGGCGGCATGAGAAACAGAATAAACGATTAATCAAATAAAATCCCCTGGTTTGAACAAGCCTCAAGGCCGAGTTCACAGGGGATTTTTCTCATTCTTTTCGCACCTGTGCAGCGGCGGTGCCCATTTTCGTAGGATAAAGAACCTTTCATTCTGGTCGTTCATACACTAATTTTGACTGTATCCCTACACCTTGTATAAAGAAAAGGCCCGAACAAGGAGGGGTGACCAATTTGCAAGGTAACGACCATAGAAGCAAGATGATTTTAACCAATCGAGAACGAGAGGTCTTTGAACTACTGGTACAGGACAAAACGACCAAAGAGATTGCAGGACAGCTGTTTATCAGTGAAAAGACCGTGCGAAATCATATTTCCAATGTGATGCAGAAACTGAATGTAAAAGGTCGTTCACAAGCAGTAGTAGAGCTGATTCGGCTTGGGGAGCTGTCCATCTAAAACTCTTCTCAACTATAACCTTCTTTTTTGCCCTAAATCGGGTGCATAAAAGAAGGTTTTTAGTTTTTTACGAATAGATATCTTGGTCACCCCAACGTATTTGACAGGATGATCATTGTCAGCAATCCAACGATAAAAGAGAACGTGGCTGAGCGGGCATGACCGTCACCGTGGCTTTCGGGAATTAATTCTTTATAGACAACGAACAGCATGGCCCCTGCGGCAAAAGCCAAACCGTACGGTACGATGCCGGCAATCGATTGTGAAAAATAAAAGCCGATAAGAAATGAAAGAAGCTCGATCAAGCCGGTAATGGCACTAAAGATAAATGCATACCAGCGTGAAACACTCCTTGAAATTAAAAAGAATGCAATGAGTGCCCCTTCAGGGATGTTTTGAAGACCGATTGCGAAGGAAACCAAGCTGCCAAGCTGATCGTCCTCACTGGCAAAACTGACTCCCACGGATAGGCCCTCCGGCAAGTTATGCAGAGCCATGGCCGTAACGAACAGCAGGGTGCTTCGTTCAATACGCTGCATCGGCCTGCCCGATGTATGTTCCAAGTCCATATGAGGAATGAAGTGCTCCAAAATCATTAACAGCAGAGTTCCCGTAATTACACCAATGGATAGAACCGCTAAATTAGACATTTCCAAGGCTGAAGGGATGAGACTGTTCGTAGAGGCTGCGACCATAATACCTGCGGTATATGCAAGCAGGATGTCCTTGATGCGATGGGACACGTTGTTGAAAAATAGTGCAGGTACTGCTCCGAGGGCGGTGCAGCCTCCAGTTGCAAGCATCCCGATCCAAATTTGATCCATAACATCCTCCAAATGTTAAATATAAAGCCAACTGTATTATGCTGCTATGTGCAGTGTATAACGTTTGTTTCCTATTTGGCAATGCCTTTTTTAACATATATGTCACGGCATAGTTGTCTGATTTCAATTCAATCCTTATCACATGAAATGTGCCGGAATCGGAAAAGCTATACTTGAGCATTTTGAATTGTAGGAGGTTATAAGGTGAGCAGATTGAGGGAAATCGTCGATAATCATCACCAGTTAGATGATTTAAGTGCAATTATACGACATTACGGGCTAAGTGCAGAATTCGTTGCTACTGCACTTCTGGAGCAATGCCAGCAGCAGCTTGGCGGTTCCGGTTCCGACGGCAAAGGTAATGGCGATAAGGATCAATCCAAGCAGCAGGATGATCAAAGTCAAGATCAAAATCAGGATCAGGAGCTTTCGGAAGAGGATAAGCAAGCAATGGAGGAATTTATAGAAGATCTTCAGCAGTTCATCGCTACGTTGTAAAAATCGTGCTGTCCGAAAGGGCAGCTTTTTTATGTTATAGTTTAAAGTCTCGTGGATGACCTCTAAGTGAAGTGATAAACTTGTAGGATAGAGGAATTTGAGCTGGAAAAGGGAAACCATGTCGAAGGCGGTTTCGAAATGAATAAGGAGGCACACCATCCATGAGACAAATCATAGAAAAACACGAAGAGATTTGGCAAATAAGAACTCCTTTGCCTTTTCCGCTTCGGTGGGTGAATAGTTATGTACTGACGGAACCGGATCAGAGGGTAACATTGATCGACCCCGGATTGAATCATGAAGAGGGCAGACAGCATTGGGGGAGCGTACTGCATCAGCTGAACATCAAATGGTCGGATATTGGAAGAGTCGTGCTTACCCACCATCATCCGGACCATTATGGAATCAGCGGCTATATTCAACAGCAGAGCGGAGCAGAGGTATGGATGTCGCAAACGGCACACGAGCAGGCCCAGTTGATGTGGTCCCAGCAGGAGACGATGAGTCGCGACATGGTGGAGATGTTTCGCAAGCAAGGTATGGACGATGAAACATGCAGCAAGATGGCTGCTCATTTGGAAAGCTTTAAGCCTTTGGTTTCGCCTGCACCGCGAGTGATTCATTTTCCTAGCGATCAGGAATTTATTTTAGGCGGTGAGTCTTATGATATGATCGAGACCGGAGGTCACGCAGCCGGACATATATCCTTTTATCAGCCGCAGCGGAAGCGGATATTCTGCGGGGATCATGTGCTTCCGAGGATTACGTCCAATGTCAGTTATTTGCCCGGAGGTGATCCCAATCCGCTGGATCGCTTTTTAGATGGCTTGAAACGGATGCAGCAGTATGAAGTGGAGAAGGCTTTCCCAGGTCACAGAGACCCTTTCATGAATTTTAAAGAAAGGACTGTGGAAATGCTCATGCATCACGAGGAGCGTCTTCAAGCGATGACGGCTCTTCTTAAGGATCGCCCTCGTACTGCTTTTGAAATATGCAGCTCCATGTTCGGAACTAGACTATCCGTTCATCAGCTTCGATTTGCGATGGCAGAAGTCATTGCACATCTGATCTATTTGCGGGATCGTCAGCGAATTGAAAGCACGGAAACGCAGCAAGGAATTGTGTACAGCGTCATAGGTTAACTTGCTCCGTTGTTTCCAGTGGGTGAAAAAAGCCGACATTGGATATCCTAAACGACAGATTGAAGCTACCAGCAGAAAGGATAGGTTGCATTGAAACCATACAGTTTGGACAGTCAAAAGGTACGGGAAGCCACGCTGAGGCTGCTGCAGGATCGAGGTGTGCAGATTCGCGAAATTGCAGAGTTAGTCATGTTTTTGCAAAAAGATTATTTTCATGATTTAACACTGGAAGAATGCGAAAGCAATGTCGCCGACGTATTGGAGAAGAGGGAGGTCCAGAACGCGGTTCTAACGGGAATTCAATTGGATCTGTTAGCCGAAAAAAATCAGCTGATCCCGGAGCTCCAGGAGATGATTGCCCATGATGAGGGCTTGTATGGCGTAGATGAAGTGCTTGCCTTATCGATTGTTAATGTCTACGGAAGCATAGGCTTCACGAACTTTGGATATATCGATAAGATGAAGCCGGGGGTGCTGGAGCGCCTGAATGATAAGAAGGATGAGCCTATACATACCTTCCTCGATGACATCGTCGGGGCGATCGCGGCAGCAGCCAGCAGCCGAATTGCGCACCGCAAGCAGGCTAAAGCAGAAAAGACGGAGGAGTTGGACAAAAAGTAGTTATAAACGAGGCCGAGGCTCGTATACATAGTACTACAAAACGATAGGGAGGAAATATTGATGAAGGCATTAAAATGGAAGTCCGCATTCATCCTTTTTCTGCTCAGTGTAGTGCTATTGGCCGGGTGTTCCTTCGGCTCTGACAATGAGGAACGATCCATAGACCCGCCTCCCGCGGAGCAAGAGGATCAGATTGGGGAATCAACGAGTGAGGATGCAGCCGTAATCGAAAATACGCAGCCGGTTACGCTGTACTTTAAGGATGAGCAGGGTTATGTGGCACCGGTAACAATGGATGTTCCTCAAACGGAGGGGATTGCCAAGCAGGCATTAAACTACATGGTTGAAGGCGGTCCAGGGGAAGGGCAGCTTCCCGAAGGCTTTACTGCCTTAATTCCAGCAGGAACCGAAGTGTTGGGCATGGATATTAGAGACGGGCTGGCCATCGTCGATTTTTCGGAATATTTTACGAATTATAATCCACACGATGAGCGAAAAATGCTTGAGGCGATCACTTGGGCATTGACGGGCTTTTCTACAGTGGATCAAGTTCAAATTCGTGTAGAAGGCGCGAAGCTTGCGGAAATGCCGATGAATGCCACTCCGCTGGATGAGCCGTTGTCTCGGGACATGGGTATTAATGTGGAGCGCGGCGAAGGCGTGAATCTAGTGAAAGCGAGCGCGGTTACACTCTACTTCCAAAATAAAACGGAAGACGATTATACATATTTGGTACCTGTAACTCGTATGATCGATTACACCGATAATACTGCAGAAGCTTCATTAAATCAGTTGATTCAGGGACCTTCCGCAGATTCGTCTTTGGCATCTGTGATTATGCCGGAGGTTCAAGTGCTGGGTGTGAAGCAGCAAGACCAGCTCGTAACGGTTAACTTTGATTCCGCTATCTTGGGAGCAGAGAGCGCGATTAGTACGGAGACGCTGCAATCCATCATCTTGTCCGTTACGGAGAGCACAGGAGCGGAGCAGGTCCAGATTATGGTGGACGGCAAAGTCGGAGTACAGAGTACGGACGCTGTAAATTACTCTGCACCGGTGAACAAGCCTGCACATGTAAACAAGCTGGAAATGTAATTCTAGCTGAAGACATAGACTCAGAATATAGCTTGAGATTTAAAATAACCTCTTAAAAAGGGGTTATTTCATTTTTTCCTTAAATTAGGATCTGACTTGTCATTGTTGACAAAAGCATGATCCCGCCATAAAATACTTCACATGCGAATTAATTTTGGAAGTGATTTTTTGGAATGAGGTGGGTGACAGCAAAATTGAGTACCAATGAACAGATCGAGAGGCTGATGGGGACGTTTCGGGAAGTAAACAAAAGCTACATGAAGATTTTGAGGAAAGACACGGAAGCTTTGGGAACGACCGTGATGCAGACACGCGTGATGCGGATCATCAAACGAAATCCGAATATCGGGGTGCTTGAGCTAGCGGAAAGGCTGCATCTAGGAAACAGTACCATTAGCAGCATGGTCGATCGCCTTGTCAAGTCTGGATTGGTGGAGCGGGAGCGTTTGTCATCAGACCGTCGTTCAAAGACTTTGCGGCTCACGGAGAAGGGTGAACAGGTTCAGAACAAAGCAGATCAATTATTCTTGGATCATTTGTCCAGTTTATTGGAGAATATACCGGAAGAGGAAATGGAGCATTTGATACGTACCTTGAATAAAATTAGCAAAATATTAGGAGAGAGGGATACAAACGATGGCGAAGACAGAGATACAGCCCCAAGAGCAACCGATTAACAAAGTGTTAATCATGTCTACCTTAATTATCGGTGCATTCGTAACATTGCTCAGCCAAACGTTAATTAACATTGCGCTGCCACAAATGATGGAAAGTCTCGATGTAAGTGCCAATACAGCACAGTGGTTAACTACAGGATTTATGCTGGTCAACGGTGTACTTATTCCGATCAGTGCCTTTCTGATTGACAAGTTCAGTACGAGGCAGCTGGTGAATACGTCCACCATTTTGTTTGCTATAGGGACATTATTTTGTATGCTTGCCCCGAATTTCACCGTTCTGCTTATTGGAAGGTTGATTCAGGCTTGCGGCGCGGGAATTTTGATGCCGCTGATGACCGTCGTGACATTGACGATTTTCCCTATTGAAAAACGCGGCCAAGCGATGGGCGTGATGGGACTCGCCATGGTATTTGCACCGGCAGTAGGTCCTACGTTGTCTGGATGGATTGTAGAGAATTATTCTTGGAGAGTGCTCTTCTATATTATCCTTCCTTTTGCTTTGTTGGCGGTCGTGATGGGTTTACTGTTTATGAAAAATGTTACTCAGCGATCTGCTCATCGCCTGGATCTGACCAGCATTATCCTTTCTACGCTTGGATTTGGAGGACTGCTGTACGGATTTAGTGATGCTGGAAACGATGGCTGGGGCAGCAGCACGGTTATTATCAGTCTTACCGTTGGGGTTATCGGGCTTCTCTTGTTTTTATTCCGCGAGCTTCGCTCCGAGAAACCGCTGCTTGAATTTAGAGTGTTCAAATACGGGATGTTTTCCTTAACGACGGTGATTAATGTCATCATTACGATGGCGATGTATGCCGGCATGATTCTGCTTCCGCTCTATGTGCAGACGCTGCGAGGCTTTTCGGCGGTGGAATCCGGGCTTCTGCTGCTTCCGGGGGCGATTATTATGGGAATTATGTCGCCGATTACTGGAATCATTTTTGACCGGGTCGGTGCAAGATGGCTCGCTGTCGTTGGTTTGATCATTACGATCATTACGACTTGGGAATTTAGCCGTTTAACGGACTCCACAAGCTACACGCATCTCATTTTAATGTATACGGCTAGGATGTTCGGGATGTCCATGCTGATGATGCCGATCATGACGGCGGGATTGAATCAGCTGCCGCAGCGTCTCAATGCTCATGGGACGGCCATGGTCAATACACTTCGGACGATTTCAGGTGCACTGGGAACCGCTCTCTTAGTAACAATCGCAACGAATTTGCAGAAGAGCCGAATGACAGAAATTGTGACCTCTCAAGGCATCGCGCAAGATGATAAAGCGCTCATGACGGGAGCTTACACGGACTCTTTTATTTATGGAATTAATGCAGCCTTTCAAGTGGCGACTTGGATTACGGTTGCAGCCCTGGTATTAGCTTTCTTTATTAAACGGACGACACCACAGAAGGAAGAAACACCAAAGCAGAACTCGGAAAAAAATACGATACAAGAAGCAGCTGAAAATTAACGCCAAAAAAGAAGCGGGGAAAGCCCTGCTTCTTTTTTGGCATAAAGGTGCTATTCAACGGCTTGTTTGCTGTGCACTGCAGGTGTTGGAAGGGGTTCGGCATGGACGCTGGATCTCGGACGATGCCTGAACTGATAGATGATTGCAATCGTCCAAAGTGTAAGAAGAACCGCATACATATATGGAATCCATGAGCTTGGGATGAATTCTGATGCTTGGATGATCGTATTCGCATTCGTAAGAATAATAAAGCCTCCAACTAAAACGCCCAGCAAATAAGAGGGAATGATTTTTACAAGCCAAGCTGCCAGCGGCGCGGCTAAAATACCGCCGCCCATGAAGGCAAAGACCCAAACCCAATGGAATTGCCCCCAGCCTAAGAAAAGGATGAAGCCTAGTGTAGCCGAAACAGCAATGACGAATTCACTTGTATCGACGGTGCCGATGACTCTTCTCGGGGTCATGCCCTTCTTAGCTAAGAGCATGGGAGTTGTGATCGGCCCCCAGCCTCCGCCGCCTACCGCATCAAAAAACCCTCCAATGAAGCCTAACGGTGTAAGAAATCGGCTTGATACGCCTGCGGGTTGTTTGCTGGACAATTTTCGCTCACGGAACATAAATCGATACACGATATATACGCCCAGCAGCAGCAGAAAGATCGAGATGAACGGTCTAATGACTTCGCCCGGCAGATGGCTTAAGAAGGCGGCTCCGATGAAGGCGCTGACCGCACCCGGGATCGTCAGTCTGAGCAGAATGGAACGGTCTACATTTTTAAAATATAAGTGGGATACTCCTGATGCGGCTGTCGTTGCGATTTCCGCTATATGAATCGAAGCCGACGCGACCGCTGGAGCGACGCCGAACATCAGCAGCAAAGACGATGATGTAGCACCATAGGCCATTCCCAGCGATCCGTCGATCAATTGAGCAAAAAAACCGATGATTGAAAAAATGATCAGCTTCCTCAAAATAATTCGCTCCTCCACCAAACGATGATATAATATAGATTGTTCGTCATATTTGTCTTTGCTTTCTCATGGCTAAAATATGTTTGCCTATCTAGGTTTGACACTAATTTATAATGAAAAAATGTTTGATTATTCAGTTTTATTTATAGATCAGCAATTGAAATAGGCATCCCGCGGGTAGCGAGATGCCTTAATAGATCGTTCGTATGTTTAAATCTTAGGAAACAATTCCGTCTTTCGGAACCGGTGCCGGCTTGCTGCACGTGGACTGCATAACATAGGATTTGTGTTCCTTCGCTGAAACGAGACAGCCTTCCATGGCTTCAAGGACATGAAAAGCCATTTCACCTGAAGCCCGATGTTCTCTCTCGTTCAATATTGCGTAGGCTAAGTCCTTCACACCGATCCCCCGGCAGTTGTCCGTATAAGCATGAGATACCGGAATGTCGGTCCATTCCTTATCTCCGGTTTTCTTTAATCGAATCGTCCCGCTGAAATTATTCGGATCTGGAACTTGAAGGGTACCCTTCGTACCGTATATCTCTATATTCGGAAGACTGTGTCCTGCCATAACATCAAAGCTCATGACCATCGTAGCAGTTGCGCCCTGGTGGAAATCCAAGGTGCTCGAAACATGGGTCGGGGTTTCCACCTGAATGATCTCGCCCTTCTTCGGTTCGCTTAAGATCGTTCTTTGCGGGAAGGTGATTTTGGCCGAAGCGCTGATCGATTGGATCGGACCCAGCAGCTGTACAAGTGCCGTCAAGTAATACGGGCCCATATCGAACAAAGGTCCTCCGCCGGTCTGGTAATAAAACTCAGGGTTCGGATGCCAGTGCTCGTGCCCACGCCCCATCATAAATGCGGCGGCCGCCACGGGCTGTCCGATGGCGTCATTGTCGATCAGCTGCAGACAGGTCTGGATTCCTCCGCCCATGAAGGTTTCCGGTGCACAGGCGACGCGGAGACCTTTTTCCTTCGCAGTGCGAATGACTTCCGACGCTTCTTCGGTAGCTATCCCAAGCGGCTTCTCCAAGTATACATGCTTTCCATGCTGAAGCGCTTGCAGCGAAACGGCTGCATGAGCCTGCGGGATCGTTAAATTGACGACGATATCAATGTCCGGGTCCGCGAGCAGCTCTGGGACAGAACATGCAGCAGGTATGCTAAATTTCTCCGCTTGTGATATTGCACGCTCTTGCTCCATATCTGCGCAGGCTTTGACGAAAATATGTTCTTCCTGCAATAAGTTCTTTAAGTATATGCTGCTGATATTCCCGCAGCCAATGAAACCAACGGTCACTTTCTTCATGAGGCGGCTCACCTTCTAACATAAAAAATAGAGTTCGTTCTATTTGCTTACTTACTGCGGGCAGCCCAAGTCATGCCGTAACGCATGAGCTGTATGACTTCCGGCATCCTTACAATTTTAGCCACATGTCCTAGAGAGCAGTAATATACTTTGCCTTGGCCCCACATTTTGCTCCATACCACAGGCATATCCACTGTTCCGTTCGCAGTATAAGGACCTTCCGCGACAGGAAAACGTGTGGTGGCATGCACTTGGACAGCGGGATCGACATGCATATAATACTGCTCCGATTTCACTTGGAAATCCTTCATGCCTTTCGTTAATGGGTGCTCAGGGTCTAATATATTTACCGTATATTCCACCCCGTCATTGCCGGGGTGAGCGACCCACTGCCCGCCGACCATGAATTGATAATCCGTTTCCATCCGGAACGAGTCGCCCATCCCGCCATGCAAGCCAGCCAGACCGGTTCCCTCAGCAATGGTATCCAGCAGGTTGCGGAGGTGCGGCCCTTCAATTTTTCCCTGCGTCCAATTCGGTACGATTAAATCAAAACTGTGTAACCGTTCCCCATCGGCCAAGCACTCCAGTGTATCGGATATTTCAACATCGAAATCTTCCTCGCGCAGAATACCGGCCAGGATGTCTGCTACCTGCTCCGGTTCATGTCCCTGCCAGCCGCCTTGGAAGATTAGCGCTTTACGCTTTGACATAGTTCAGCACACCTTTCGAGAGTTGGGTATGATGCCGCCTAAATGATCGCAATGTATATCGGTCAGGCTAGCAGCACATTATAGTTCATTAACGGAAACCCAGCGTCTTTCCGCAATCGATAAATCAACCGCCTCCAGCACCTGCTGGCACTTCACACCGTCTGCGAAATTTGGGACGGGCTGACGGTCTTCCTCAAGCGCATGCATCAGCTCCAGCACTTCATGGATGAATGTATGCTCATATCCGATGGTATGGCCTGCCGGCCACCAAGCATCCATATAGGCATGGGCTGGGTCGGTCGCAACGACGCGCCGGAAGCCTTGAACGTCTTCGGCATCATCCGTGAAATATACCTGCAGCTCGTTCATCCGCTCAAAGTCGAATTTCACACTGCCTTTACTGCCATTGATTTCGAATGAATTCGTACAGCGGTGACCCGCGGCAAACCGGGTTGCCTCGAAGCTGCCAAGCGCCCCGCATGCAAAGCGGCTCATAAACAATGTGGCATCATCGACCGTAACCGGTCCTTTAGCCGAGCTGTCTGAACTCTTCGCGCTAAGTCCTGTCATCGCAGAAGGTATCGGTCTCTCCTTGACGAATGTCTCGTTCATTCCGATCACTTCTGTCATATCTCCGATGAGGAAATGAGCCAAATCGATAATATGGGCGCCTAAGTCCCCATGGGAACCGGAACCGGCCACTTCCTTTTGAAGCCTCCATACGAGAGGGAAAGAAGGGTCCAGGATCCAATCCTGCAGAAACCATGCGCGGAAATGATAGATTTTTCCGAGTCGTCCTTCATCGACCAGCTTTTTGGCCAGCTGAACGGCAGGGGCGAAGCGGTAATTGAAGCCGACCATATGCTTCACGCCATGCTTCTCTGCCGCATCGAGCATTTCACGCGCATCGGCCAGGCTTAAAGCAAGCGGTTTTTCGCAGAACAGATGCTTTTTGCTGGCTGCAGCAGCCAGCGCGATCTCTTTGTGGGCGTCACTGGGTGCATTAATATCGATGAGATCAATATCGTCCCTATCCAGCAGCTGCCTCCAGTCCGTAGCATAATTATCCCAGCCAAATTGACGTTGAGCCTGTCGCACGCCTTCTTCGTTTCTTCCGCAAATCACGTTCATTTTCGGAACAGGCGCGTCGGGGAAAAACATATTTAAATCCTTATAAGCGTGGCTGTGTGCCTTGCCCATAAATTTATAACCAATCATCCCGATGCCGATTTCTTTCATTCGAGGTACCTCCCTTTAATGAAATATGAAATGGTAAGATCGCAAGAGAGCAGCTATTCCAAAAATACCGCCCATTCCAGTTTTATTCTAATTTTTCGTAGTCGATGCTCGAATGATGAGCTTCGTGTCCAGTTTCAGTTGAATGATTTCAGGCTGTTCCTTGCATCCAAATTGGCGAAGCAAATATTTAGCAGCTTCTCTGCCCATAAGGTGGAACGGCACATGAACCGTCGTGAGAGGCGGATCAGAGACAGACGAAGCATCCGAATTGTCGTAGCCTGCAACTAACAGGTCGTGTCCCGGCCGGATGCCCGCTTGTTTAAGCGTTTGCATGACACCGATCGCCATTCGATCGTTGGCTGCATAGACGGCATCCAGCTTCGGAAGCAGCTTCAGAATCAATTCTGCTTGCTGCGCTCCGCTTTTCCTGCTGTAATTGCCGTAAAATAGGTACTGATCGTTCCATTCGATGCCATGCTCCTCCAAAGCTTGCCGATAGCCTAATAACCGGTCACGGCTGTTCGAATAAGCCAATGGACCATTCAAAAAAGCGATCCGGCGGCATCCTTGCTGTATCAAATAAGCGGTCATTTCACGGCTGCCGGACACATGCTCTCCGTCTACGTAGGACAGCTTCTCCTCGTCGTACCGCTGATTAACGAGACAGAAGGGAACATGATGGTCTGCAAGCTGGAGCAGTGCGTTCCGTTCTTCCTGACTGTCGGAGCTGCCCAAAATAATGAGTCCATCGACCTTTCCGGTTTTGAACCATCGAGAATAATCCTTTGGACCGTCGGCATCACGAAACAACAGAAGCAAGTCGTATTCAGATTCGTGCAGCATCTCTCCAATGCCGCTTAATATTTCAGAGAAGTAAAAGGTGGAAAATAAATTCACTTTCGGTACGAAAGGCAATACAACGCCGATGTTACCACTCTGCTTCTTGGCGAAGCGCCTTGCTACATCGTTGGGATAATAGTCCAGCTGCTTGGCCGCATCAAGCACTTTTTGTCTGGTGCTTTCCTTAATGGGGCCGATCCCATTCATAACCCGTGATACGGTCGCCTCCGAAACCCCTGCCAGCTGGGCGACCTGCTTTCGATTGCTGATATTCTGACCTCCTTTAGCGGGAAAATGTACACGCGTACATTATGCCAAACCATTCCACTGGGCGTCAATATGAATTTTGCAGCATTTTGGAAAAGATGAGCCTTCTCCGGGGTATACTACGGTTGATGAAGGATTGGGAACAGGCTCCTAAATGGAGATGATAATGATTTTCTGATGGATGTTTGTTAAAATAAGGTAGACTTATGTACTTTGCGCTGATACAGCGGACGTTAGGAGGAAGCATTTTTGCGTGCAGACGGCAGAAAACCGGACGATTTAAGAAATATAGTGATCACTCCCCATGTGAATAAATATGCGGAGGGCTCTGTGTTGATCGAGGCAGGCGAAACGAAGGTGATTTGTACTGCTTCGGTGGAGGAAAGAGTGCCTCCTTTTATGAAAGGACAAGGTAAAGGCTGGATTACGGCGGAGTATTCGATGCTTCCTAGAGCGACACAGGTTCGAAATCAAAGGGAAGCCGCGCGGGGAAAGCTGGGCGGAAGAACGATGGAGATTCAGCGCCTCATTGGGAGAGCGCTTCGGTCTGTCGTTAATTTAGAAGCGCTGGGCGAGCGGACCATTACACTTGACTGCGATGTTATTCAAGCGGACGGCGGAACACGCACGACCTCGATCACGGGCGCTTTCGTTGCGATGACGATGGCCGTAGATAAACTAGCTCAACAGCATAATCTAAGCAAGTTTCCGATTACCGATTATTTAGCATCGGTCAGTGTTGGTGTGGTGCAGGGTGAACCTGTTCTCGATCTTAACTATGCCGAGGATTCGAATGCTAAAGTGGATATGAATGTAGTGATGACAGGCGAAGGGGCCTTCGTTGAGGTGCAGGGGACGGGTGAAGAAGCGCCGTTTACGAAGCAGGAGATGGAAGCACTGCTGCAGCTGGCGGAGTCCGGAATTCAAGAGTTAATTGGGAAGCAAAAGGCTATTCTCGGATCCGCTGCGGAGAAAATAGGGAAATAAGTGCAAAATGGATCGATGAAGGTAAGGCGGAAAGGCGGTTTATAGATGGAGAGGAAAGAAAGACCAATCATTGTTGTCGCTTCGAGAAATAAAGGAAAAATCACGGAATTCGCAGCGATGTTTGATCGTATTGGTTATGAAGTGAAGGGATTGCATGACTATCCGGAGGTCCCTGATGTGATTGAGGACGGGGACACGTTTAGGGACAACGCTTATAAGAAGGCATCAGAGGTAGCAGAAGCGTTGAACGTTCCAGTATTGGCGGATGATTCGGGGGTATGTATCGATGCTTTGGACGGAGCACCGGGAGTCTACTCCGCAAGATATGCTGGGGAGCCGTCATCGGATGAGAACAACAATGCGAAAATGCTGAAAGAGCTGCAAGCGCGAGGAAGCCGGGTGGAAGGAACCTCCTTCCTCAGCAGGGCTGAATATGTGTGTGTGCTGGCTTATGTGGATCCTATTCGTGAATTAAAGCTGGATACAGAAGGAAGATGTGAAGGATGGATCACACCTGAACCGAAAGGGGAAGGCGGATTTGGCTACGATCCTTACTTTTACTTAGAGTCCTTCGGAAAAACAATGGCCGAACTGACAATGGAACAGAAAAACGAGATCAGTCATCGCGCGATTGCTCTGCGGGACATGGTAAAGCTGATACGGAAGGCGTATGATTAGTCGTCCAATGAATAAGAAATAGTATCGGGGACAGCGGACTAGCTGTCCCCTTTCTTTCGGAACCACTAAATAAAATGGGTGCCAAGAATGAAAAAAGACCTAACTTCAGCGTTGCCAAACGCAAAAGCTAGGTGATGGGAAAGATAGGATTGCGAAAATGATTCCATTATTCACCCTTCAACTTAGGTGACTACTTTTACGTTGTACTCCTTCATCCAGTAGTTGACCTGCGCCAAGTAGGCGAACATTTGCGGACCGGTCATCAATTGTCCGAACCACGGAATATTGAATTGGTCGTCTTTAGAACGAGCCCATTTCTTAAGCTGCTCTACATTAATATAAGGGAAAATCGGTGACGAAGAGTCTTCCAAAATTTCACTCATCCACTGTTTGACCTGGGCCGCATATTGCGGATTGTGCGTTTTTGGATAGGGACTTTTTTTGCGTTTCAGCACTTCATCCGGCAGAATGCCCTGCAGTGCTTTACGCAAAATGCCTTTCTCCCGATCTCCTGATGTTTTAATTTCCCAGGGAATGTTAAATACATAATCAATAAGACGGTGATCACAGAACGGCACCCGTACTTCAAGCCCTACTCTCATGCTCATGCGGTCTTTACGGTCTAAAAGTGTTGGCATAAAGCGGGTTATATTGAGATAGGACATCTCCCGCATACGCTGCTGCTGCTCATCTTCCCCTTCCAACCGAGGCACTTCGCTAAGCGCCTCCTCGTATCTGCCTGCAACGTACTGTTCCGGCTTGATCCAATCGGCCGTTTCTGATGACAGCACGGAAACTCTTTCTTTCAGCTTGAGCGACCAAGGAAACGTATGAGCGCTCAGCGCATCATCGCGATGAAACCAAGGATATCCTCCGAATACCTCGTCTGCAGCCTCACCGGAGATGGCTACGGTCGCACCTTTCTTTATTTCTCGGCAGAACAGCAGCAGTGACGCATCGACATCCGCCATGCCTGGAAGGTCTCTGGCCAACACGACTTCTTCCAAAGCGGTCACGAGCTCCGGTGTGTCAAATTGAATGTAATGGTGCTGCGTCCCTAAGAATTGATTCATCTTCTCGATCCAAGGTTTATCGGAATTGGGTGTGAACGCGCTCGATTTGAAATGCTTGTCATTGTCGACGTAATCGACCGAATACGTATGCAGCTTTTCTTTGCCATGCTGGTCATAGAATCTTGATGCAATTGAGGTTAGCGCGCTGGAATCCAGTCCGCCCGAAAGAAGCGTGCATACCGGAACATCGGAAACGAGTTGGCGATGCACGGTATCCTCCAGTAAGCCTTGCACAATCGCGGCAGTCTTCTCTAAATCATCTCCATGCTCGCGGCTTTCCAGCTGCCAATACGTATGGATTCGGTGGCTGGAAGGTGTAAATTCCATAAAGCAGCCGGGCCTAAGCTCATGAAGCCCTTTAAACACCCCGTGCCCGGGTGTTCTTGCCGGTCCGACCGCGAAGATTTCCGCTAAGCCCTCCCGATCAATTTCTGCCGGAAAAGACGGATGCGCCAAAATCGCTTTCGGTTCGGAGGCAAATAGCAGCGTCTCATTTTGAATCGTATAGAAAAGCGGTTTTACGCCAACTCTATCGCGGGCGAGGAAGCATTTATTCTCACGTTCGTCCCATACGGCAAAAGCAAAAATGCCGTTAAATTTGTCCAAGCACGCAGAACCCCATTCCATATAAGCTACGAGCAGAACTTCCGTATCGCAGTGCGTCGTGAATGAATAGCCTCTGCAGCGCAGCTCTTGTCTTAATTCCGGTGCGTTGTACAGTTCCCCGTTGTAGGCAACCGTATATTTCCAATTTCCGATCGATCGGGTCATCGGCTGAGCACCTTTTTCTGGATCGATGACGCTGAGCCTCCGGTGTCCAAGCGCAGCATGCTCAGATAAAAAAATGCCTTCGGCATCAGGGCCGCGGGGCGCTAAGGTTTGGGTCATTTGTTCCACGATTTTAGGGTAGTGCCGCAAGTCTTTGTTCCAGTCCACCCATCCGGTAAAACCGCACATGTGTCTTCATTCCTCTCTCTTGTAGACTGAGTATAGGCCATCGTGAGTGGCAGTGCTGTTAATGATTCGTATGCAGGCATAAGTCATATTATGTCTGTCCATCGCGAATCCTGTTTTATGACCATTGGCTGCGGCACTATTTTTCATTGACACACAAAAAAGCCTCTCAGAGGAGAGGCGGCTTTCCGGGGAGATGATGCAGCCGGAATATTTATCGAGTGGTAGAACGATTTCGATACTTCGCTGCAAGGTAGTCCAGTCCCCAGCCGACTCCAAACCAAGAGGCAATTGTCAAAAAGTAAAAGAAATAGGCATTGATCTGCTCCAAATCCACGAAGACCGGAAGAATCCATGCCGGAATACTGAATAAATATAATACGATATGGTCATGGTCCAGCCCCATGGCATGGTACAGACACAACGCAATAGAAAAAATGGTGAGCAGCACCGTAAATTTTCGAGACATTGATATCACTCCCTGTTGGCTTTCATGCTCTTCGTATTATGAACTCGCAGCGATCAGCCTATGCGAATTGCCTGTGAGGTTTACGGAAATAATGGAGAAAAGTAAAATGGAGGGAGCGCAAGGCCAATGGAAGTGAAACAAGTAGTATTTCAACAGATGGCGGAGTGCCGTGGAGAGATTTGTGCTATGCTGGATGTACAGTTCGATGGCGAAAGCGCAGCGTTTAAGGTAGGTGTAGAGCGTATGCTGAATGGAGGGTACCAAATTCGCAGCGTGCTTCGCAATGATTCGGAATATGCGATCGATTGGTATGACAATGATATGCATCAAGCAGTTCAGGATGTGACGAATCAATTTATATCCTCGAAGAAAGGGTTGGGCATGACGGCTGCCGATCAAGGAGTCAATCAAGGAATTCAGCAGGTGAACGGAAGAAATTACACTTCAGAACAGCTGCTCGACCAGATATTATCGTTCCCAGGCATACGAGAACAGCTGGATGAGCAATCTTTTAATCTATGAGATCCATTGAGGAGAGGAGATCAAATCATTTTGAATGTACCATGGAAAGGTTGGATATGTTGTCTTAGCCTGTGCTTTATTGTTTTCAGCACCGGATGTGCTTCTCATACCGATTCAGGAAATCCCGCTTCGCCGCCATCCCAACAGCAGGTTCCTAACCCTGCCGAGAATGATTCGGAAGATGCGGTTCAAACACCGGCGGAGCCATCGGAGCCGGATATTTCCAAAGAGATTGAGCGGATGTCGCTGGATGAGAAGCTGGGACAAATGGTGCTCATTGGAAAAGAAGGTACAAGCATAAATGACACGGATATCGAAATGATGGATCAATATAAGGTAGGCGGATTTATTTTTTATCAAGATAATATCGAAACATTGACGCAAACCGTGAGCTTGATGGATCAATTGAAAGCGCATCATTCTGATAACGATCCTCCTTTGCTTCTCAGTGTGGATCAAGAAGGTGGAATGGTAAGCCGAATGCCTTCCGAACTGAAGGCCTTGCCGGGCAATGGCGAGGTTGGACCATTGAACAATCCGGAGCTTTCTTTTGAGATGGGCCGTATGCTGGCAAAGCAGCTTCAGCTTGCAGGGATGAATATGAATTTTGCCCCCGTGATGGATGTGAACAGCAATCTGAACAATCCAATTATTGGTGAACGGTCCTTCAGCTCAGATCCGATGGTAGTTTCCAAATTGGGAATTGAAACGATGAAGGGAATGCAGCAGGAGGGAACGATTTCTGTCATCAAGCACTTTCCTGGGCATGGAGATACGTCTGTGGATTCTCACCTTGAGCTGCCCCGATTGGATAAAACGAAGGAGCAGCTGGAACAAACCGAGCTGGTTCCTTTTCAGGAAGCAGTGAAGGCCAACGCGGATGTGATTATGATGGCTCACATATTGGTGCCGGCATTGGATCAGCAGCGGCCCTCTTCGCTATCCAGCAAGATCGTTCGTGGACTGCTGCGTGATGAACTGGAATACGATCATGTAGTGATGACGGATGATTTGACAATGAAAGGAATTACGAATCATTACAGCATTGAAGATGCGGCTGTGCTGGCTGTCCAGGCCGATGTAGATCTGCTGCTGATCGCGCATGATGCCGACTTGGCGAAGCAGGTGCTGCGCAGGCTGAAGAGCGAGGTGGAGCAAGGGACGATTCCGATGGATGAAATTAATGATAGTGTATATCGGATATTAGATTTAAAATCTAAATATTTGCTGATCGATGAAGAGGATGAGCAGCTCGATCTCCAGCAGGTGAATCAAGAAATAAATTCATTATTAGAAGAGTACGGACTATAGAGAATACAAAGGGCTAACCTCCGCGGAATGTTGAAGCGGGGGTTTTTTGTGTTTACAGCGTTGAAATATTCTTAGTGAAGGACCGTGTGTAAAATTTTAGGTAATTTCATAATATCTTTAAAAACAATTTACAATCCGCTGATGATTCTTTTGTTCGATTTCAATACGCTGAAGTAAAAGCTGCGTGCAAATCGAAAGGGAGGTGCTCTATGGTCTTGCTAGTCATGATAAAAGGAATGGATAGAGTTGTTACGCTGGACAAGCTGCGTATTTAATTTTGTCGGTATTTTGATTGGCATGGTTGGCATCTGAAGAATTCATTTTTTTCTTTTTATAAAAAGGAGGTTCACGTGGAGAATGAAGATATTTAAAATATGGCTGCATTCGCTTATTGCACTCCTTATTGTTATTTCCGCGGTGATTCCATCCCCTAATGCTTTGTTAGCTCAGAAGGATACCACATCATTGATAACCGTATTGGACTCTCGGGAGATGGAGCTGTCGCCAGGGGCGCACTATACTTGGCTTAACTTGGAATTGGAGCGGGGATTAGAAAAAGTACATGCCCTGGAAATCGATTTGAAGGGGTCGCCTCTAGAGCTTCAACCCGGCATGACGAACGGGAAAGTTTATGGCATGACGGGCGTTTCTAAAATGGCCGGGAATGCGGATCAAGCAGGAAACCGCGTCATCG
This sequence comes from Marinicrinis lubricantis, assembly GCF_042658665.1. Lineage (NCBI taxonomy): Bacteria > Bacillati > Bacillota > Bacilli > Caryophanales > Paenibacillaceae > Marinicrinis > Marinicrinis lubricantis. Next base: position 28,026 of record NZ_JBHSQV010000184.1, on the reverse strand, counting down.
CCGCCGTCAACGCTGACTTCTATGACATGAGTACAGGTATTCCGCTCGGATTATTCATTGGCGACGGGATAATATTGAATACGCCGTCGGGGACAAGAAACGCATTCGGTGTAAAAGCAGACGGTACTGCGGTTTTCGGCCAGCCGAAAATGAAAAACACCCTCCTCGTGAACGGACAATCGGTGCCGATCAGCGCGATGAACCGGACGCGAGGCGATAATGATCTTATTTTGTATTCGCCGGATTTTTATACGTCCACGAAAAGCAATACGCTTGGGGATGAGATTGTTCTGGACGTGACGGATGGAGAAGTGCGAAGCGGCGGTACTCTTAAAATGAAGGTCGTGGAAGTTCGGAGAGGGCAGGGAGATACGCCGCTGATGGAGGGACAAGTCGTCTTATCCGCATCGGGAACTGCTAAAAGCCATCTTCAAACTGTGGACGTAGGAGATGAGTTGGAAGCTCAGTTCTCCTTGGAAGGAGAATGGCATGATGTTCAAATGGCTGTCGGTGCTAGCCAATGGCTCGTAAAAGACGGCCAAGTGGCGGTACACAGTGACACATCCGTTCACCCGCGAACCGCTGTCGGTGTCAAAGAGGATGGCAAGCTCGTACTGCTGACCGTTGACGGCAGGGCGCCGGGATTTAGTGAAGGGATGACGTTGGAGGAGCTTGGACATTTGCTCCAAGGGATGGGCGTGACGGATGCGCTCAATTTGGACGGCGGCGGATCGACGACGTTCATCGCACGCTTGCCAGGTGATTCAAACAGAACGTTGTTAAACAGGCCGTCTGACGGCGGCGAACGTTCTACGGCAAACGGGATTTTGGTCGTAAACAAGGCTCCAGAGGGGGCTGCTCAGAAGCTGGTTATTGAACCGGGCTTCGAGCGTGTTTTGGCCGGGTCGTCTATTCCGCTCCAGGTCGCTGCAGTGGATGCGAACGGGCACCCCGCGCAGGTTCAGGATGAAATCACATGGAGTGTTCAGCCAGAGCTCGCTGCAATCGAAGCGAACGGCACGTTCATTGCTGGGGATACGGCTGGGGTCACGGAGGTGAAGGCTGCAGCCGGAGGCTTGACAGGAACGGCCCAGATCGAAGTGGTCGATACGTTGACCGAGCTGAAATTTCCGGATGTGATCCGCTCTGTTGAAACAGGATCCACTGTGCAATTTTCTGTAACGGCTCTTCGAAACGGTCAGGTTATTCAAGCAAATCATGAGCAGCTGGAGTGGCGCGTTGAAGGGCCAATCGGAACGATTGAAAAAGACGGTACGTTTAAGGCAACCGATCAGACGCAGCAGGAAGGAAAAGTGATTGTCAGCTATAAAGGCGTGGAGACTGAAGTCACGGTCAAAGTCGGATTGCCGCCGGTCGTAATAGAAGACTTTGAACAGGATTTAAATCGCTATCATGAAAGCTCTGGTGCGAGATATGTGAAATCCAGCGTCAGCATCACGACCGACGAAGAATATGTGAGATTCGGAAATCAAGCGATGAAGCTCGAATATGACTTTACTGGTCAAGTCGGCACATCAGGGGCTTACTTGACAGCAAACGGTACGAGTAACCGGCTGGAGCTGCCGGGATATCCTGAAAAGCTGAGCATGTGGGTGTACGGAGATGGGAAGGGCTACTGGCTTCGTGCGCAGCTCCGCGACGGCAACAATGCTGCGGTTCCGGTAGATTTCACATCTCAGACCGAAGGTGTGAATTGGGTCGGCTGGAAGTACGTTGAAGGTACGATTCCGCAGGGCAGGCCGCTTCCGCTTACGGTTGAAATGCCCGTACGGTATATGGCGGTGAGCAATGACAATAAAGGGGCAGGCGCCATCTACGTCGATCAAATCCGGGCCTTGTACGGGCCCGTCGATGAGGATATTGTGCCGCCGCTCATCTCCGGCATGGAGCCGCTTGACGGAAGCACGGTGAACGATTCTACACCAGCTATCCTTGCCTACGCGGTGGACGACCTGTTCGATCCGAATCATCATGGGGGTACAACGCTGATCGATCCGGATTCGATTCGGATGTATATCAACGGTGAACCTGTAGACAGCTATGCTTTGTATCCACCGGAAGGCCGTATTTCATACACGCCAAACGAGCCTCTGCCGGAAGGCGTTAATACTGTGCTGCTTCAGGTGAAGGACTCTTCTGGGAACCGTGCCGAGCAGCAGTGGAGCTTCTTTGTAGACAGCGGTGGTCCGAAGTGGGCATATCAAACGGAGGAACGCATCTTTGCTGGTCATACGCACACGTTGGATATCCAGGCTGTGAAGCCGTCCTTGATTCAATCCGGACATATCGCCTTTGACTTTGATGTAGAGAAAGTGGATGTGCTGCAGGTAGCTGCAGGCGAGAAGCTGGACAACTCTCATTTGCAGGCAGAGGTAGATGAAATCGAAGGGACGGTACGATTGTCGTTTGATGGGCTGAATACCTTATCGCTGACCGAAGAGGATGTGCTCGCTGAGGTGCAATATCGCGTGAAATCGGATGCAGAGGGACAGAACGTCATCGGCTTTGTCTCGTCAGATATGTACATTGCGGGTAAAGGTCAAAGCCGCTTTGTCGGTTATCCTGTTTCATCCGTGATCGACTATCATCTTCAGCTGGAGTGGGATGAAGAGGGCGTTGCCCAAGGCTTTACGACGACATTAGCCGTGACGGACCGCAGCGGGACACCGGTACCGGGGGCAGAGGTCAAAATTGTGGGCGGATCCGTAATTGGCGTGACTGATTCGTTGGGAATATTGAAAACGGATCTTCTGACAAAAGAATTGACGGAACATCGTATTCAAGCTGTGAAGCAGGATCAGTTCAGTCCTGTTCTCACGTTCAAGGTATCCGAGCTTGCTGGGACTCCGGAGCCATACAACATCAGCGTAACGATGGGACAAGACCCATCCGTCTCCCGCATGTTTACTTGGCATACGGATCCGAATACACTTGGAACGGTAGTTGAATATGCGAAGCAGCAGGACTTTACTGGATTTGACGCTGCAAACGTTCATACGAGCAAGGGAGAAAGCTCTTTATTCAATACGCTTGATATCGGTACGGTTCGCGTCCATAAAGCGGAGGTGCACGGTCTTGAGCCGGGGACAACGTATGTCTACCGCGTAGGAGATGGTTCGGGCCATTACAGCGGGCAGGGCAGCTTTACGACAGCGAAGGGAACGGATGATCCGTTCAAGTTTATTTTCATTGGCGATTCACAGGCGGGGAACGAGGCAGGCTTCCAGCTTTGGGGCGATACGATCAAGAAGGCAGTCAGCGATCATCCCGATGCAGCGTTTGTCGTTCACGCTGGAGATATCGTGGATAGCGGATATAAGGAAACGGAATGGAACATGTGGTTTGCTGCGGCCCAGGAACAGCTGCTTCATACGACACTCGTTGCCGCTGTAGGCAACCACGAAGTGATGGGCACAAAGCAAAACGGCGATTTCCTCGCGCACTTTCATCAGCCGCAGAACGGAATCGACAGCTTGAAAGGCACTCATTTTTCATTCGATTATCAAGATGTGCATTTCGTCGTGCTTAATAGTGAGTATGATTACGAGGAACAGGCAGAATGGCTGAAGCAGGATTTAGCGGCAACGAACAAATCGTGGACGATTGTTCTGTTTCACCGCGGGCCGTATGGAAGCCAGTACGACACGGAAGTGGTGCGGGAGCTGTGGGTTCCGGTATTGGACCAGTACGGTGTCGATCTCGTATTGAATGGACATGATCATATTTATTTAAGAACTTATCCGATGAAAGGGAACAGTCCTACTACTCCAGAAGAAGGCACAACCTATGTGGTAGGAGGATCATCAGGACCGAAGTTTTACGGATTGACAGAAAGGCCTTGGCAGCAGGTGACATTCGCGGAAGAAACACAAATTTATTCTGCGATTGAAATCGTTGATGAACAGTTGAAGTTCACGGCCAAGACGGTCAAGGACGACCGTATCGTAGATGAATTTGTATTGAATCAGAGGGAAAAAGCCGAGCTAAGCCATATTGAGCTGAGCGGCTTAAACGAGGAAATGTCCGTTGGCAGCGTGGCGCAGTCGGTTGTAGAAGCCGTATATACGGACGGAACTCGGCATGCCGTAACGGAAGGGATCACGTTCAGCAGCAGTGACGAGTCGGTAGTTGCGGTCAATTCCTCCGGTACGGTTCAGGCCATAGGCAGTGGGACAGCATTCATTACGGCAGAATATAAAGGATTGTATGCTGCTTATGAAATAAGTGTCGTTGCTGTCGGGCCAGGCGGACCGGATATCCAGCTGGAAACAATTATGCTGAACGGACTGCATGCAGAGATGCATATTGGCAATACGGCGTCGTCGATCGTGGAAGCTGTTTATTCCGATGGAAGCCGGTACGTATTAACCGAAGGGGTCGTGTTCCGCAGCAGCGACGAATCGATAGCGGCGATAGATTCTGCTGGAACCGTCCACGCATTGAACGTAGGGACGGCTGTCATTTATGCGCATTATGCCGGAATACAGGCGGAATATGTAATTAGCGTCGTAGATGATGTCGGCGGACCAAATATCTTGTTGGAACAAATCGAAATAAGCGGTCTTCATAAGGAAATGAGAATCGGCGACACAGCGCAGACCGTCGTGGAAGCCGTATATGCGGACGGAAGCCGAATGAGGCTAACTGAGGGCGTGACGTTTATCAGCACCAATGAACGGGTGGCCTTAGTGGATGAAGCGGGGCAAGTGAGGGCGGTCGGATCTGGCAGCACAGTTATCCAAGCAGTCTATGCTTCGTTCTCAGATTCGATTTCGATTAACGTTCGTGCGGGGCAAGTCTACATTCCATGGTATCCAGCCGAGGAATATAGGCCTGAACCTGCGCCGGAACCTGGTTATTGGACGATCACGGAAGATGAAATTCGTCAGCTGCTGCAAGGGGATTCCGCGGTCTTGACGATGGATGAGGATTTCAGAGAATTGAAGCTGCCGGTGTCGGCATCGGATGTATTGGGCTCGGCATCCTTGGTCGTTCAAGCACCGAATATGAGATTGACGGTTCCAACTGAATTGCTGGGGCAGCTGCGTGACCTTGCTTCGAATATAGGTGAAGAGAGCTTCATGACATTGTCTGCGCAGCCGTTAAGTAAGCATGATGCTTCATTGCAGCTGGCTAGGATGGAAGAAAGCACTGGTGCTGCAGTGACAGCTCGAAGTCCAATCTATGAATTCCAATGGACACTGACCGATGATGATGGAGAAATTTATTCATTAACTGAATTCAGGCAGCCCCTCGTTATAGAGCTTGCCGTTCAGAAGGGAATGGAGAGCAGGCTTGCAGGTATTTATCATTTGGACGAGGACGGTTCATTTGAGTTTATTGGCGGTGAGGAAAGCGAACTTGGATTTACCGCGTCGCTGCATCACTTCAGCAAATACGCCGTGCTGGAGTACCATAAATCGTTCAGCGATGTGAAAGAAGGATTTTGGGCAGAGCAAGCGATTCGAGAGCTCGCCGCTAAGCATCTTATTCAGGGCGCAAGCGGCCATGCCTTTGCTCCTGAACGACCTGTGACTAGAGCGGAATTTGCAGCGCTGCTTGTGCGCTTGCTGAATATCGACTCGGATACGGAAGCAGCCTTTGCTGACGTTCCAGAAGACGCTTGGTATGCAGCTGAGGTCGCGGCTGCAGCGGAAGCGGGGATTGTAAACGGAATAGGCGATGACCTGTTCGCTCCAAATGGCGAAATCAGCCGGGAAGAAATGACGCTCATGATTGTACGGGCATATGAATACAAGATAAGCCGATCCTCAAGCGAAGCTGAATATGTGTCGCCGTTTATCGATTTGAATTCCGCCGCGGAATGGGCACGCTCAGCGATTGAAAAGGCTTATGGCTTGGGCCTGGTTAGTGGAGTAAGCAAGGATCGATTTGTGCCTAAAGGCAGGGCAACGCGGGCCGAAAGTGTACAGTTGATTCACAATCTCTATGAACTAATGCGTGGTAAACACTAGCTCCTAATGCCCCAAAATATACGCAGGCCGTTCGCATATAGAACGGACCTGCTTTTTTTCTTTTTTATTCGATTCAAACGGGTTATGATACGATTAATATTTTGACAGCTAGGACGAAGCGAACACATTCCCTGTTAATATGAGGATTTAAGGAGGAAGCCAAATGAAATCGATTGAAGTTGCTCATTATGATGCGTTCAGCCTTATACCGAACAAAGGAAATCCAGCAGGCGTCGTGTTCCATGCGGATGAATTATCGGAAGAGGAGATGCTTCATGTTGCGGCGCAAGTAGGCTTTAATGAAACAGCCTTTATTGTGAAATCGAATGTGGCGGATATTCGCCTTCGTTATTTCACGCCGGGACACGAAATGAATTTATGTGGTCATGCCACGATGGCTTCGATCTATGGGATGTATGATAAAGGCATGCTGGACGGGCGTTCAGCATTGACGATCGAGACGAAGGCAGGTATTTTGCCGATCCACATTTCTCGGGGGGCAGACGAGGAAATTTTAATGACGATGAAGCAAGCGGCTCCTCAGTTTGTACCATTTGAAGGGTCGTCCGCGGACTTGGCATTGTCGATGGGATTGGCTTCAGAGGATTTAGATGACAATTTACCGATTGTATATGGAAGTACCGGCACTTGGACGCTGCTTGTCCCAATTCGAAAGCTGGAGGTATTTCAGCGGATGAAACCAAATCAGAGTCAATTTCCGATGTTGCTCAAGGAAATGCCCCGGGCTTCGGTGCATCCATTTTGTTTAGAAACGTATGATCCTAAAGCACATATGCACGCTCGCCATTTCTCGTCGCCTTATTCCGGAACGGTAGAAGATCCGGTTACGGGTACCGCTTCCGGCGTCATGGGCGCTTATTATTCGAAGTATATCCGCCAAGCTACAGACGCTGAATTAAATCTCATCGTGGAACAGGGAATGGAGATCGGACGGGACGGCAGGGTGCATGTGAAGGTTATTCAAGTGGAGGAGCAGGCCGAGGTGTATATGACCGGCACGGCCGTTTATGTGGATCAATTCGAAGTCCAAATTTAAGGGGGGGGGTTACAATGTCAAATAAACCGCATCTTATGCTGGATGTCGGAGGCGTGCTTCTTTCTAATCTATCGCCTTTGTTTTGGAAGGAGCTTCCATTGGCCGAAGAGGCAGTATCCGAGCCATTAGTGAAGCAGTTCAAAACGGACATTCGCACGCCCCTCTGGACGGGACAGATGGAAGAGCCGCACTTCTGGTCTTGGCTGATGCAGCATTTTCCAGGGACGGATCCGGCTGTCTTACGCAGTCTTTTGTTCAAGCATTTAACCCCGTTACCGGGCCTATACAAGCTAGAGGAATGGAGTCGGAGAGCGGACATTCATCTGCTCAGCAACCACCGGGCGGAATGGATTGTGCCCATACTTAAGAAGGAAGGGGTCACCAGATTCCTAAACAGTGTGACGATATCAAGCGAAGTTCGCTGCTGCAAGCCGGGTCGTGAAATTTATGAAATGGCCGCGGTTCATTTGAACGGGGACGGGAGAATCGTCTTTGTAGATGATCAGGAAAAGAACTTCCCCCAGGCTAAGCGGATTGGATGGAAAACCATTTTAGCAGACCCGCAAGGCCGCTGGATGGAGGAAATCGATCGTCTGTTATAGAGTTTTAAGTGAAAATGCATCGATTCATACAGTCTGCAAAAAAATACAATAAACTCTTCTGCAGCAACTCGACCTTTCGCTTGTCCGCTCTATGGATTATAGATTTATGGTGCCGGGAAGCCCTTTTACGGCAAGCTTTTACGAAATATCAAAGAAAATGATTGTATACGTAATCATCCGGCGAGGCATACAATAGTGGCTGAATTCCAAACCAACTTTCCAAGGAGGATGAGGAGTATCCGCATGAAGAAATGGAGCAAGATGGTTGTCGTCGGATGGTTTACGGTATTTAGCTTTGCTGCAGGATTTATCGTTCCACAGACAGGTGCGGCTGCAGAGTCGGCTGCAGAGATGATTGTGGTAGACGAAGACTTTAATGCTTTGGAAACAGGGAAGTCTCCGTCTAGTTTGATCGTTTCCGAAGCAGGGGGAACGGTGACGGTAGAGAATATGCCGGATGCCTCGAACAAAAGCGTTTATTTAAATGACACCAGTGATGAGACGAACGTGATCGTAAGCTCATCCTTTGAACCGCTTAGTGGAGAAGTTTCCGTCCGTATGAAGTTCATGCAGCCGGAATACGCAAGCTCCGCTAAAGTAATGAGAATCAAAGGCGGCGGGGATGCAGCTGTCATTTTGGAAACGAAAGACGGCCATATTACGTACCGTCATGCTGATGATACATATGAGCCTCTTGCAGAAGTCAATGAAAACACGTGGTACGGCATTGAATTGATCGCCGATTTGAGCTCGCATAGCGCGGATGTATATGTGGATGGTGACTTGAAAATTGAAAGCGCTCCCTTTTATGAAAAGGCAGATCAAATTGATTTCTTCGAATCCTTTACCGCGAACGGCGGGACGAAAGGCCATTACATCGATGATTTGGAGATTACTGGAACTGTAGCAGCTTCCGAACCAGTAAAAGAGGAAGAACCGCAGAAGTCTGAAGAAGAGCAGAAGGAGCCATCAAGTTCAGGGAGCGGATCTGGCGCAGCCGTTATTTATGAGGCCGAAGAAGCCGGCGGAGAAGGCTTCATTATCGATAACAAGCATCCCGGGTACACCGGAGGAGGCTTTATCGATTACAATCCAAATGCGCCAGGCGGGTACGTTGAATGGAAAGTGAATGTGCCTGCGGAAGGACAGTACGTGCTTGGATTCCGTTATTCCCATGGCAAAGATGACAATCGTCCCGGCGAAGTGAAGGTGAACGGGGAAGTCATTGAAGAAGAACTGGCTTTCGGGTCGACGGGAGATTTCCTTAATTACGAATATTCCGTGACGCAAGCCGTACTAAGTGAAGGGGAAAATACGGTGCGGTTAACCGCGGTAGGGCCTGAAGGCGGAGCGAATATAGATCACCTGATTGTGTATCCAGCCGTCGATATCGTCAGTGAAGCGGAGGACGCGGTCATTTCCGGAGCCATCGTCGATAACAAGCATCCGGGGTACACGGGCACAGGCTTCGTAGATTACAGCCCAAATGCGCCGGGCGGCTACATTGAATGGACAGTTAACGTCCCGTATGATGGAGAGTATACATTACAATTTACTTATGCCCACGGCGGGGATGATAACCGTCCTGCAGAAATTCAAGTGAATGGAAGCGTCGCTGTTGAATCGCTTGATTTCGGCCCTACCGGAGAGTGGACGACTTGGCTGCATTCGTCTGCCAAAGTGACGTTGAATGAGGGCGACAATGTTATTCGTGCCACAGGAGTTGGCACGAACGGCGGACCGAACATCGATCATCTACGGGTTCATAATTCGCTTCAATCCGAGACTGGCGGCGATGTTTATGTAGAAACGGAAGTCGTGGAGCTGGAGGAGCTTGTCAGCGGATTAACGCTCAAAAAGCTTCAGCAGCTGCAAATCATGGCCCCAGAGGCGCAAGATCCATCCGCTGTAATTAGCCGAATTGAATTTATGGCGAAGCTGAATCAGATCTATGCCATCGCCGACGAAGAGACGTATAAAGGCTTAGAGAGCAATAGCAGCGTATGGGAAGTCCCAGCTTCCGAATGGCATGCTTATGTGCTGGCTGGTGCGCAGGAAGCGGGTTATGTCAGCGGTTATCCTGACGGCACCATCAAGCCGGATCAGCCGTTGACGAAAGCGGAAATGGCGTCCATGATTGTCGCGCTGCTTGAAATGGAGCTTAAGCCGGAAGCGGCAAATGGAAATTCTCATGTGCCGGCATGGAGCCGGGGAGCGATCGGGGCGCTCGTATCCGAAGGGATTATTGAGCTCGGATCGGGAGAAGGCGCGGGAGCGAATCAGGCGGTGACCTATGAAGCAGCAGAGCAAGTGCTCGCTAAGATTATCGCCATGCGTGAGCCAAGCATCGAACATGTATCTGTGGTGCGCGTAGATGCACTGTCGAGCGAGCTGATCATGGTGACGCTGAACAGCAAATTCGAAAATTTCGATGTAAAGGATATCAAGCTGGGTGCGCAGACGGCAGGGTGGAAAGGCATGGCAACGGGACTCAGTGAGTACCTGCGTGTCGATAAGGCGGCTGCTGCGGAGGATCGTTTCGGCAATACACTTCTGTTCCTTCATACGTTGGATCCGCTAGGAGAGAATGCGTCGTATGTTGCTGAGGAAGCTCCAGTGAGCTTCAATGGAGATTTGACAGCTGCGGTAGAGCAAGCGAATAACCTCGTCAGCTGGCAGATGGATCATGGCGGCTGGACGAAGAGCATGGAAGAAGAATACAAGCGTCCATGGGACGGTACGGAGAAGAGGTCGAAGCAGTTCGGACCGGACGGTGAGACCGAGCTGGGCACGATTGACAACAACGCAACGATCAATGAAATTCGTTTTATCTCCGAAGTGTACAGGGAAACAGAAGATGAGAAATACAAGGAAAGCGTGCAAAAAGGTCTCGATTTCTTACTAACGATGCAGTATCCAACCGGAGGCTTCCCTCAAGTGTATCCGGAGAGAGGGAAAGAAGGCGCGCTGGAGCGTTATTCCAACTACGTCACGTTTAACGACAACGCGATGATCAACGTATTGGAGCTGTTCGATGATATCATTCATGAGAGGTATCCTTTCGATAAAGGGCTTGTGGATGATGCGTATAAGCAGAAGCTGGAGCAGTCCATCGAGCTGGGGATTGATTATATTTTGAAAGCGCAGATCGAGGTGGATGGACAGCTGACGGCATGGTGCGCGCAGCACGATCCGTACACTTATGAGCCGCAGCATGCACGGATCTATGAGCATCCTTCGATTTCCGGTTCTGAATCTGTCGGCATTGTGAAGTTCCTGATGACACGCGAGCAGACGCCGGAAATTCAGCGTGCGATATTGGGCGCACTGAAGTGGTTTGATGAAAGCAAGCTGGAAGGCATCCGGTATGTAAGCGGAGACCCGGACGGTGTGTATTTCGTTGAAGATCCGAATGCGGTAACGTGGTACAGATTTTACGAAATCGGTACGAATAAGCCGATCTTCTCCGGTCGGGACGGTGTCATTAAGCATACGATCCAAGAGATTGAGCAGGAAAGAAGAGACGGCTATTCCTGGGGAGGCAATTATGCCGAGCAGCTTTTGAAGGTGGCAAAATCAACCGGTTATTACCCGGGAAAAGTATATGTTGAAGTGGCAGGCACAGCTTCCATGGACATGTATGGCAGAACGCTTGCGGAAGGAGAAGTGACGGTCATCCAAGACTATTCAAAGCGGTTAAGCGAGGTCTCTAGCAGGATCGTTGTAGCACAGGACGGCTCCGGTGATTATACATCGGTACAAGCGGCAGTCGACGCGGTTCCTGCGAATAATCAGGAAATGGTAGAGATCTTTGTCCAGAACGGAACGTATAAGGAAGTTGTTACGATTCCTGCCGATAAGCCTTTCATTCATTTGATTGGCGAGAGCAGCACAGATACCGTGATTACCTATGACAATTACGCAGGAAGAGAACGGCCGGAAGGCGGGACGTACGGTACGAGCGGAAGCGCGACGGTGTTCATCTATGCGAATGATATTAGCGTTGAGCAGCTGACGATTGAAAACTCATTTGACGAGTCGCTGGAAGTAGAAGGCAAGCAGGCCGTTGCAGCCTACACGAAAGGCGAAAGACAGCTTTATAAAAATGTAAGATTCATTGGCAATCAAGATACGTTGTACACAAATTCAGGTACACAGTATTTCTACCAGTGCTATATTGAAGGGGATGTCGACTTTATTTTCGGCGGAGCCAGTGCGGTATTCGAGGAAACGCAAATTCACTCCTATGACCGCGGTTCCGAAACGAATAACGGTTACATCACTGCAGCCAGCACGATGATTACCGAGCCATATGGCTACCTATTCTTGAACAGCAGGTTGACGAGTGATGCTGCGCCTGGAACGGTGTACCTAGGCAGACCTTGGCACCCAAGCGGCAATCCGGATGCGATCGGCAGTGTCGTGTTCATGAATACGTACATGGGCGACCATATTCATCCGCAAGGCTGGACAGATATGTCTGGATTCTCTTACAAAGATGCGCGTTTCTTTGAATATAACAATACCGGCCCCGGAGTCGCTGTAAACGAAGACAGAAGACAGCTGACGGATGAAGAAGCAGCGAAGTGGACGGTTGAGAACGTGCTGAAGGGATGGAATCCGAAAGAGAGCTTGTAAAATTAAAGCGGCTGTCGCTCCCTTGAAGGGACGACAGCCGCAATTTTTTATAAATTCCCTAGTTTCCCGCACTTTCATAACGCCTCAGACCGATGCGCAGAATGAGCAGCGAGAGCAGAACGAAGATCACCGCAACCATCGGACCGAGCATTCCCCACCAGCTCCAAGGTTCCTTGCCAAAGATGGCAGCTGCCGGGAAAAAGCTGACGAAAGCAAAAGGAACGGCCATCGAGACGAATAACTGCAAGCCCATAGAAAAAATGGTGATCGGATATTTCGCGAATTCTCCTAAATTATGAATCATGATCGGAAAGGCGTTCCCACTGCTGCGAATCCAGAATGCCGAGCAGTTGGCCGCTAAATTGATCGCTATTCGAATAACCATAGCAGAGATGAATAAGGCAATGGCCATCAAGATCGTCTGCAAGCTCCATGAGATGTCGATGTGCGCCAGCGATATGCCGATAATGGTTCCACCAATGACGATGTTCCCTAGACCGTTCATGCCGATTCCGTTGCAGAAGATTTGCAGCACGAGCGGTACCGGCCGTACGAGATATCGATCCAATTCCCCCATATTCACCAGCCGCAGCATCCGCCAGGTTCCTTCAAAGAATAAGGATCCGACACCCTCCGAGACATAAATCATCGCGTACATAAAGGCGACCTCCCACAGACCCCAGCCTTGAATGTCTGGAATTCGTGAAAAAACCACCCAAAGAAACAGAAAACCGGTAATTTGCGTCAGCGCAGCAGCACCGACCATAATATAAAAATCGGCGGAATATTCCATCATCGCTTTCAGCTGCTGGCTGTATAAGCGGCAGTATAAATAAAACAGCCGACGAGGTGTGTTTTTAATCCGCATGCTACCCTCCATGAATCGTGATTTGACGAACGGCGCGACTCCACATCCAGTGTCCTAGCAGCCACAGCAGGACGATCCAAACCCATTGAATTGCGATAAGTCCTATCGCTTCAGCTGTCCCTCTCATGCCAAGGCCGATGGTCACAGGCGTATTGACAATACCTTGAAACGGCAAAGCCATCGCCGTATGCTGCAGCCAGGCAGGGAAGAACGCCAGAGGCACGAGAGCGCCTGAAAGGAGATTCGTGATGGCTGTCCGTGCCCAATGAATGCCGAATCCGCTCGTCGTCCAGAAGCAGAGCAGAGCCGATAAATAGACGATCCCATACTTTACTAAGATCGATGAGAGCATACTGAGCGCGAACAACAGCAGAGTCAAGGCGTCATGCGGTAGAGATATGCCAAAGGCGAATATAGCCCCTAGACCGATCAGTATGCTGCTGAGCAATCCTTCCAGCACGCAGGCACCTAATGTTTCAGCGAGGCGAGCTTTTTGAAACTGAATCGGCCGCAGCAGGTCCATCATCACGCTGCCGTCGATGATTTTGCTGGTGATATTGGATTCCGAGTAATACGATAGCATGGAATTGACAAAGAAAGTGATGATCAGATACGCCTGCATTTGCTCCCAAGTAAACCCGGCAAGCTGGTCTTGCTCGGTATAAATGGCCTGCCACAAACAATACATCGCGATTAAACTGATGAAATTAGCGACGAAATTGAGTATAAAGGAGAGACGGTAGGCGAGTGTATTTTGCATGGCGCAAAGCGCTAGCGTGATATATTTTTTGAAGGCCGGTGTGATCAATCAGGCAATCCCCTTTCCTGATTCCGATAGTGCAGCGGAATCGAGCTGTCCTTCATAAACGCGGCGGATGATTTCCTCGATACTCGGTTCATCGATGCGAAAATCAACAACCTCGGCACGATTCATCAGCCGTTTGACGATGTCGCTGGCCGTGCAGTGAAACCGATCAAAGCGGATGGACAGCATCACATTCGCATCTGCCGCGCTTTCATCCGGACGGCTGACATAGATGTCTGGTAAATCTCGAAACAGTTCCTCCGCGTCGGGAATCGGTGAGCTCAGCTGCGTATGGATGGTACGCTCACGGGCGAAGGCATCCTTCACCTCTTGCAGCTTGCCGTCGTAAATGATTCGTCCATGGTCAATGATAATGAGGCGTTCGCACAGATCCTCAATGTCCCCGAGATCATGCGTAGTCAGCAGCATCGTGGTTCCTTTCGTCCGGTTCATTTCTTTTATAAAATCGCGAATTCTATGCTTTACCGCTACATCGAGGCCGATCGTAGGCTCATCGAGGTATACGATTTTCGGATTATGCAGCAGCGCTGCCGCTAAATCGGCCTGCATACGCTGTCCTAAAGACAGCTTACGTGCGGATAAATGAAGGAATTGATCCATGCCGAGCAGCTCGGTAAACATATCGAGATTCTGTTTGAAGGTGTAATCAGGCACCTGATAAATATCCTTCAGCAAATTGAGAGATTCTCTAACGGGAATATCCCACCACAGCTGGGTACGCTGACCGAACACTGCACCGATTCGCTGCGCGTTCTCCATCCGCTGTTTGTATGGCACCAGTCCGTCAACTCGAATTTCACCGCCGGAAGGAACAAGAACTCCGCTGAGCATTTTAATGGTTGTGGACTTTCCTGCTCCGTTCGGACCGACATAGGCTACCGTCTCACCCTCCTCAATCGTTAAATCGATGCCTTCCACTGCGTGCTTGTCTCTGTATTTCTGCACGAACAAGTGCTTGATCGCTCCAGCCAATCCAGGGTCTTTCACCGCTTGACGGAACACTTTTTGCAATCCTTTCGTTTCAATTAAGCTCAAATGCCCCCAACTCCTTGTCTTATTCAATTTCATACTAATATATAGCAACGGATGTCAGCTTCCTACCCAAATAATTGGTACAATTTACAAATAAAAAACAAATATTTCTAGGTGGTTGCTTTTTTTAAGGAAAAGGATATAATAGTACAAAATTTAACAAGAACTCTATGATTGGGAGAGTAATAATTGGCGTCTAGTTACAGCGAGCCGGAGGTGGTGCGAACCGGTACAGAGCCAATGATGAAGCGGACCCAGGAGATGGACTGCTGAAAGAGGAAGGAATAGGTCCCGGCGAAAACCGTTATCCCATCGGAGTGGCTAGACATAGGTTTAGCAACAAGAGTGGTACCACGGGGCACAGCAGCTCTCGTCTCTATATAGAGACGGGGGCTGCTTTTTTTATATTAAGGAGGTTGAGTAATGATCAAAGATTGGATCGCTTCGAAAATGGAAGATGCAGTGCAGCATATTTACGGTGAAATGGGGCAGGAGCCTTCCGAGCCTTCCTTGGTTCAAGTTCAGATTGAACAGCCTGTCCGTCTCGAGCAAGGTGACTATTCCAGCAATATCGCGATGCAGCTGGCTAAGGTGTTCAAAAAGCCGCCGATGTATATTGCAGAGCGAATCAAAACAGCGCTTGACCATCAAGCTGATTTGATGCGGTTGATCCAGCGCTCCGAGGTGGCAGCGCCAGGTTTTATCAATATGTTTGTCGACTGGGGACGCTGGTCACAGATTCAGTTCGAACTGCCGGCAGCTCCCGCTCAAAAGGTGATCATCGAGCATACATCGATCAACCCTAATAAATCGGCGCATATCGGACATTTAAGAAACGCTTGTATTGGTGACACATTGGTTCGAATGCTGCGAAGAATCGGTTGTCAGGTGGAGGTCCATAATTACATCGATGATTTAGGAAACCAATTGGCGGACACGCTTGTAGGTTTGCTGCATGTTCCACAAACCGCCAAGCATCATCGTTTTGGGGACTACTGCTGGGAGCTCTATGCCAAAATAAATAAGATGTACGCGGAGAACCCAGAGCTGAGTGAAAAGCGGATAGAGGTTTTGCATGCCTTGGAGGAAGGTGATAACAATACGGCCTGGCTTGGGATGCTTACAGCGGAACGGATTGTACGGGAACATATAGACGAACTAAAGCAATTTGGTATTGAACACGACCTGTTGGTTTGGGAAAGCGATATCGTGAGAGAAGGTATTTGGGAGGCGGCTTTTCAACGGTTGATGCAGACGCCACTTTTTCATAAAGAGGAAGCGGGTCCGCTTGCAGGCTGCTGGGTGTTGAAACAAGTGGATGACAGCAAAATGAAGACAGCCGAATCGGATCATCGCTACGACAAGGTGCTCGTTCGTTCGAATGGCATATTAACCTATACAGCTAAAGATATCGCATATCATCTATGGAAATTTGGATTACTAGGACGTGATTTTAAATATAAGGCAGTCGATGGCGGTTTATGGACGACCGCGCCAGCAGGGGGGGGAGAAGAATTTCGGCGAGGCGGATATGGTGGTCAACGTCATCGATATTCGCCAGGAGTATCCTCAGGCGATGGTCAAGCTTGCGCTTCAGACGCTGGGGTACGCGAAGCAAGCGGAGCAGCTGAAGCATGCCAGCTACGGGGTCGTTTCGTTAAGTCCGGCCTCCGCGGAACAGCTGGGAATCGATATTTCCGAAGGCAAATCATCTTATGCCATGTCTGGAAGACAGGGGATTGGTATAAAGATTCATGATTTGATCGAACGAATGGAGAGCGTCATCGAGCAGGCACGATCCGAGCATGCTGGCATGTCCAGCAAGGAGTTAGCAACCGCAGCAATCCGCTATTACTTGCTGCGGTTTCATCTGCATACGGAAGTTGTTTTCGATTTGCAGCAGGCTACCGAAATTACGGGTAATACCGGCGTGTATGTGATGTATGCACATGCCCGCGCGGTCAGTATACTGAATAAGGCTAGGGAGTTAGGCATACAGCCTTCCACGATTCCCAATATGCCGGAGCTGAAAATGGAGGAAGTTGCATTGCTTAGACATCTCAGCGCATGGCAGGAAACGCTGTACAGCGCGAGCAGGCAGCTGGCGCCGCACATCCTATGCGGTTATGCATATGAATTGGCAGGACTGTTTAACAACTTTTACGCGAACTGTCCGATACTGAAGGCAGATGATCAACATAGAACTTTTCGAGTATGGCTGACCTCTAAATTCCAAGCTATCTTAGGTGATGCACTGCACGTTCTAGGACTTCCCGCTCCGGAACGTATGTAGTATTGCCCAGCATTATTCGAAATGGGTATAATTGGAGGGGAGCGGCTATCGTCGCCGTTACTTTTTCATGAAGAAGGCGAGGTATTATATCATGACCGTATTAGACACTTTTGTGGCTGGATGGATGCCCCATCGCAAAGCTTTGCTCGAACTGCTGGATTGTATCGGAGAGGATCAACTGAATTATAAACCTTGGGAAAAAGCCATGACTTTCTCGGAGCTTGCTCTTCATATTACAGGATCGACCCTATTCTTCATTGGGATCGTCAAAGGGGAAGAAAGAGATCCGAATGTGGAAGCGCCAAAGGCTCGGAGTTTGGCAGAACTAAAGCAGCTCGCCCAGGAGCAGACGGAGCTGACGAAGTCTCAGCTAGAGTCGATTACGGCTGAGCAGCTCGATCAAATCGTAGAGTTTGCTGGGATGAAATTGCCGGGCAGCGCCCTTCTGCAGTTAGCCAAAGATCATGAGGTTCATCATAAAGGCCAGCTGTTTACCTACGCTCGTACCGCAGGTGTTGAAAACGTCCCGTTCTTTTTCAAGCGTTCATAACCAGTTCACACATGGAGAAGAGCTTCCTGAAGATTTTCCTTCAGAAAGCTCTTTGATTTAGTTAACAATTAGTTTCGGGTGGGTGATGAGATTGAAACCATTGTTTCAATTCCTCTATAGAATGGGTGCGGAATACCGGATCACTGCAGTCTGAGACAAGAATGACGGGAAGCTTATCGATATTGAGCTCTTCCTTATAATCGACGGCTAATCCTTCAGTATATGGAATCCAGGCTATGCCCCCTGCAAAGGCTTCAGGCACATGTTTATCAAAATCTATCTCATCATAGGGCGGCAGCTTGCCCTCCTCATACAAAACAACGGTATGAAGATCATCTCCGCTGGCTAAGATGCGTTCCAACTTCTCTTCTCTAGTCATGGTGAGCTGTAAGATTCGATCAGCAGTGATTGCTCCCTCATGAATTTCAACGGATGCATCTGATGCGGGAAAGACTGCTAATGACTGACCCTTTTTCAGTTCATCAGGCTTCATGATTCCCTCTTCACTCTGGAAGATGGTCAGATCGTCGTAATGAATCGTCTGTGAATGCATGATATCTACTGCTTCCGACTTTCCACGATTAACCCATTCCGAAATGTCAAGTACTAAATTGCGCTGCTCCTTATCGATATGGAGCAAAGAGCCGATCATAGTATCTTCATTCAACGGTGATATGTTGTTCCCAACTGGCAGCTCATTGACTTGTTTAATTCCAGAGAGGCTTGCTTCATTATTGCTTCCGCATCCGGTCATGAATATGACGATCAAGGATAGGCTGATTGTGATTTGTGAGAGGCTTGATTTCGAATTCATAGAAAGGCTCCTTTGCTTGTATTTGCTTTTTCCTTTAGACGGAATTCTAAAGAACAATGTTTCAATGCAAATTGTGTCAACTCAGGCGATGCTGTTATACAGGATATGTATAGAAATTGTTCAGTCGGCCCCTTTACTATAGGAATAGAGGTGAAGTGAATCATGAGAACCATTCGCAGGTATGGGATACCCATCTTACTTTTTTGTCTTGGCCTAGGACTCTTGTGTTATCCCAAATTGTCGGAAATGTATTATACGGACAAACAGCAGGACTTAATCGAAGAGTGGCAGAAAAGCTTTGCTAATATTGCGGCGGCACAAGACGATGTAAGGGATGCAGATGTTGAACATATTCTTCCTACTCCGCTTTCTATCGCAATGAAGGAGCATAACGGTTCTGAATTAGCAACTGCTGTGCAGCTTCCAGACGGAGTAGAATCGATGCTGATAATCGATAAAATAGATCTGCAATTACCGGTTTTGCGAGGAGCGACTGCACAGAATCTGAACACGTCTTTGGCCAGCATTGAAGCCACCGGAATCCCTGGCGAAATAGGTAATTATGCGGTTGCTGGGCATCGAAATCGTACGTATGGACGAAATTTTAATCGATTGGATGAGCTGGAGATAGGAGATGCCATACAAGTCAATACTGGCGTGGAGCAGTTCGAATATATCGTAATGGAGAAGTTTTTAGTGGAGCCTGATGAAGTATGGGTACTGGAGCCGAACGGGACGGATAAGGAAATAACCCTGATCACCTGTGATCCGATCGAAAATGCAACCCATCGTCTCATCGTTAAAGGGATTATGCAATCAGACAACTTGGAATCATAGTGAAACAGTCTTCCTGTTGAGGAGGGCTTTTTTTTGTCCAGAAATTGTATAGTTCGACAAATTATACTCAGCATTGACTGGAAAGTCGACTGATTACTCGATCCTCTATAAGGAAAGAGGTGATTGACGATGCGCTAGTTTAAGGAGGATTGAATGTAAATGGGACAATAGAGATGGAGGACGAGAGGAACCATGTGGAAAAAGGCAAGTAATACGGTTTTAACATTGATGCTGCTGTTCCATGCTTTCTTCGGATTGGGCGGTGCCGTATTCGCTGCGGATCAAGGCAGCAGTGAAATAACGGAGAATATCCTGACGGATCTGAAAGTCACAATGACGGATAGTCAGAATTCGGTATCTGTCTCAGTCTATGAGGATTCGAACGATGTCGATTTGGACATTCGTTGGGAACAGGGGGCAACGGTCAAATTAGAGTATGATTGGGCTCTGCCGAATGATCGAGAATATGGAAACGGCTCTACTTTCACGTTTCAATTACCGGAAGCATTCTACCTCGCGTTAGATCAGAAGTTTAACTTGCAGTATGAGGGAAACATCATTGGGAGATTTTACGCGGATCGAATGACGAATCAAGCGGTAATGACATTTACGAACATTGAGAGCTATGATGAAGTAAGAGGCAGCCTGTGGTTCGAGACGACATTCAATAAGCAGAAGTTGAGCGATGAAACGACACAAACGATCAAGTTTGATGTGAAGGGTCAAGAGTACTTGACTCTGACGCTGCACTTTAAGCCGGAGAACGGTACACAGATTGACAAGCAGGGTCAGGCTATAGACAACGAGGGTAATCCGCAAACCTTTAACGCCAAAAGAATTGCATGGACCGTCGATGTCAATACGGTGCTCGATTCCGTATATGGTGTGCAGGTGACAGATACACTGCCGTCAGGAGTGCAATTAGATGCGGATACCGTCAAGGTATACAATCTCGATGTGAAGCTGAATGGAAGTACGACAGTGGGCAGTGAGGTATCGCTGGCTCCGAGTGCCGTGAATATCTCTGGTAACCAATTTACCGTTCAATTAGGGGATATTTCCTCCGCATACCGCATTGAATATGTAACGGATATTACGGATGATTCGGGAGATCCAGAATTGACATTTGAGAACGAAGCTGTGTTTTCCGGTACTAACCAACCGAGCGTAAGTGATACAGCAACCGTGACGGTGAAGCAGGGGCAATGGCTGGATAAAACTTCAAGTGCTTATGATGTTAGTACACAAACGATCACGTGGCAGATTCGCTACAATTATAATGGACAGACGATCTCACCGAGCGATGTGCTGATGGATTGGTTTGACGATACGCAAGAACTTGTATTAGGGTCTGTAAAAGTATATCCGATGACGATCGACCCGAACGGTGGGGAAACGAAAGGTTCGCCATTGTCTGCTTCTTCGGAATATGAATTAGAATTGACCTCAGATCCAACTATTGCTAAAAACGGATTTAAGTTTAACTTCACGAATACGGTTACTTCGCCGTTCTTAATTGAGTATCAGACTCGAGCGGCGGATGTGGTAACCGCACCTGTAACCATTTATAACGAAGTTACTGCTGGCAGCAAAAGTGTGAGTACGGGCAGATATATTTGGCCGCATGTCCTTGAGAAAACAGGGGATAACAATTCCACTAATTACAGTAATCGCCAGATCGAATGGACGATTAAATTGTTCGGCGGCATCAACAAATTTGACAGCGGCGTCGTGCTGAACGATTATTTGGGTGATAATCTACTGTTTTTGCCGGAAACGTTGGTCGTAGAATCTGCGAGCGGCGCGCCTTCAGTATATGAAGTGGTGTATACGGATCTTAATTACGGTTCTGATTTTTCGATACACTTCGCTGGATCGATTCATGAAACAGTTACGATTAAATATAAAACCTCGTATAAGGATTTGGGTAGCGGAATCGCAGAGTTTCGCAACGATGCAAGTTTGGATTGGATCGGAGTAAACGTCCAAGAAGATTATAAATCTGTTACTCGATCTTTTGCTCCAAACGATGCAGCAAAGGGAAATGGGTTCAAAAAAGGGGCCTATGACGCTACTTCGAAAACCATCAAATGGGAGCTTGGATTAAACTATAACAGCCAAGAAATTACGGCGCCTGTTGTAGTCGATCCGCTTCAGGCTGGACAGAAATATGAAGATGGATCGGTTCGCGTTTATGAGATGAACATCGCTGAAGATGGAAGCTACAGCTACGACGAAGAACATCCAATCGACGCCAATTTATATAATGTTGATCTGGATCCAGAAACGAATACGTTAACCGTTTCCTTTAAACAAGTGATCGACTCACCGTATGTTATGACTTTCGAAACTACGTATGATGGATCTCTCATCGATCAAAATCAGGTTTCGAATTCCGCTGTATTGAAAGACAACGATACGCCAGTAACGAAACCATTGTTGGCAACAGTGTCGATTAAGCATGGCGGGGAGTATATCTTGAAGGAAGGAACTCAAGACGGAGCTCACATCAATTGGACGGTCTATATTAACCGCGCTCAGTCGTATGTGAACCATGCAACCATCATGGATACACCGAGTTCTAATCAGCTGTTGATTCAAGATTCATTCAAGCTGTATGATACGGATGTTGCAGTGAATGGAACCGTCACGAAAGGCGAGGAATTAGTTGAAGGTGTAGATGGCGACTATAGGTTGTCCATTCAAACTGATTCGGTGAACGGTACGCAATCCTTTGAACTTAAATTTAATAATCCGATCGATTCCCCGTATATATTAGAGTATCGTTCATTAATCGATGCGGAGGACGGGGAGTCCGTCACGAATGAAGTGAGCTTCGCAGGCGAAAATATCGATACGGTTACGAAGGAAACGGAAACCGAAGTGACGGTCGAATTTTCGCAAGGCGGCGGTACGGGCAGTGGTATTAATCGGACATTGACCGTACTGAAGGTCGATCAGGATGAGCCAAGTCAGGTGCTGGAAGGTGCCGAATTTACGCTTGAACGCAAGAAAGGTTCGGACTGGGTGCACCGTGAGACTAAAGTTACGGATGAATACGGAGTCATAACGTTTGAAAAGCTGATTTCGGGTGAATACCGCTTAACGGAGGTTCAAGCACCTCATGGCTATGAACTGAGTACGGTTCCTACCCCAATCACCGTATTAACGACGGATAGCAATAAAGAGGTTACAATCACCAATGTAAAAACACTAGATCCAACAGATCCAGCGGATCCACCGACAGATCCAGCAGATCCACCGACAGATCCAGCAGATCCGCCGACAGATCCAGCAGATCCACCGACGGATCCAGCAGATCCGCCAACGGCTCCGGAAGTACCGACATATCCGGTATATCCGCCGCCGGTAGTCCCAGCGGATCCGAGCGATCCTTTAGATCCGACCGAACCGGAGCAACCGAGTGAACCGGTCGATCCGACCGAACCGGAAGACCCACCGACGGATCCAGCAGATCCAACTGAGCCTGAAGAGCCGATCAACCCGCCGACAGAGCCTGTGGAGGATGAAGGCACAGAGAATGATGCTGCTGAAACTCAGACGACTCCTGTCACGACTTCCAAGGAGACTGCATTGGAAGGACAAGTGAAGGTGCCTCAAGGAAGTACGCCGAGCATTTGCCAAAATCCTGAGCATGGTTCTGTGACGGTTCATTCCGATGGACGTTGGGTTTACACACCGGAAGAAGGCTACACGGGTACAGATCATTTTTGCATACAGGTAGTAGATGCAAAGGGAAATCAGGTTATGCATGCTTTTGATGTGAACGTCGTAGATGCACAGAAAGAAAGCGCTGGTCAAGGAGGAGAGATGCTTCCTAAAACCGGTGAGGGCAATTACCTGCCGTTGCAGCTAACTGGACTGCTGATGATATTATTTGCTATCGCGTTCGCTTTAAGGAAAAAAGGTGTAAGTAAATAGAATAAGTCTTCAAAAAAATGGCTCTAAACCCAGTTGGGTTTGGAGCTTTTTTTGTTCACACATACTCCCGAATGAGTTTGAATGAGTTCGAAGGAAGTCTTGCAAACGAATTTCTATGTACGAAAGGGCATGTACGAAAGGACACACAGGCTGGTGCAGATGTATTATAATGACACGAGAAGAGGTGAGCATCTATGGAAGATACAAAGAAGAATATGTCTTTTGATTCTAATTTATCCGATGAAACGGATGCGCTTTCCGCGACAAGAGCGCCCTTAACTTTGTATGTGATCATCATCACATTTGTTACGGTTCTGCTGCAGATGATGGAAGATGTGGATATATGGAAGGCCATTGCCTTTGTGGGTATGATGGTGCTGCATGTTTTGCTTTACAGAAATGCAAAGAGGATGGTTGCGTATTCGCGGCTTCTTTATCTTATTTTGCAGGGAAGCATCATTTTTAGCAGTGCTTTTCTGATGCCAATAGGGATGCCGGCTGTTTTGATTGGCCTCATCCCAGCATTAATCGGACATAGTATCGTCATCTACTTTCGAACGATTAGCGTAGTGGTTTTGTTTTTTATTTTGTTTTATTTCTTTTCGGTGGTGACGCTAGTCATTCATGGCATACAAGATATTTACCTGCTGATTTCACTGCTTTTTTTCATGAATATTGTTGTCATTGCCTATTCACTCATGTTTTACAAGCAGGTGAATGCGCGAATTCGCACACAGCAGTTTTTGAGAGATTTGGAGCTTGCCCATGAGAAGGTAGAGGAGCTTACCATCGCGAATGAGAGACAACGTATGGCAAGAGATTTGCACGATACACTGGCGCAAGGGCTTGCGGGGATTATTATGCAGCTTGAAGCGATAGACGCCTATTTAACTAGCGGCAATACCGAAAGGGCAAAAGCCATTGTGAGAAAATCGATGTCACAGGCTAGAACTACGTTAGCGGAAGCACGCAATGCCATTGATGATTTGCGCTCAGGCTCGGATAGGGCAACCGATTTTGCTTACGCCATTCAGACTGAAATACAGCGCTTCACTGCAGCGGCAGGTATTTCTGTAAATCTGGATCTGCATGGAACCATATCCATATCCGGAAGAACGACGGAGCATACTTTGTTTATTTTGCGTGAATCCTTGTCCAATGTAGCCAGACATGCACAAGCAACTGAAGTGAAGGTTGCATTGGAGGGGAACAATGAACGCTTCTACATGAAAATTCAGGATAACGGAAAAGGTTATAATACCGACTTCATCGGTCAATCTACAGGTCACTACGGTATTGCCGGGATGCGTGAGCGAGCACGTATTATCGGCGGACGTTTGAATGTGACCAGCACCAAAGAAGGGACACAGGTTGAATTGCGGATTGATGAGTTCCATGAAGGGGGAATAAGCGATGGCGTATAAAATTTTGATTGTCGATGATCACTGGGTTGTAAGAGAAGGGATGCGAATGATCCTGGAGACGGACGACCGCTATGAGGTGGCAGGCGAGGCTGCGGAAGGTGGGCAGGCGCTGTCCTTGATGGAGCAATTGCAGCCGGACGTGGTACTGCTCGATCTTCAAATGCCGGGTGGAATGGGCGGGCTGGAGACGATGGAGAAGATGAAAGAGCGAAATCTGAATATTCCCGTCATAATTCTGACAACGTACAATGAGGACGAGCTGATGATGAAAGGATTAAGTCTTGGAGCCAAAGGATATTTACTAAAAGATACGAGTCGAGATCATTTATTTCGAACGATTGATTCTGCTCTTCGAGGGGAGACGCTGCTTCAGCCTGAAATTACGGCTAGGGTCTTCAACGTTATGCTACAGGAATCCGCACCTTCCTCACGAACGGAGGAAAGTGTGATGACAGCGAAAGAACTGCTAATCCTCCAGGCAATCGCCAGAGGGGCTCGAAATAAAGAGATTGCTTTCGATATGGGGATTTCAGAGAGAACGGTGAAAGCCCATCTGACGAATATATATAATAAGCTGGGTGTCGATTCACGTTCGGAAGCGATCGCCGTATCTATTGAGCGCGGCATACTGAATTTATGAGAACAAGTATACTTCATCCTCAGTGCCCAATCGTACAATAGGGAACTTGCCCTAATGTACGATTTTTTTTGTTCCTGAATCCGGTACAATCAGTCTTGTGCAAATGAGGCAGGGGTGGAAGGAGTAAATCATGAAATGGCAAAAATATTGTATCGATTAGGCAGTTGGTCTGCAAGAAGCGGAAAAAGGGTGATTGGAGGCGCACTATGTTTACTGATCATTCTTGCGATCATTGCAATAAGCTTGAAGCCTTCTTTCAGCGACGACATGTCCATTCCGGGCACTCCATCGGAGAAAGCAGGTCAACTATTACAAGATGAGTTTCCGTCACCTGTGGAGCCTGGTGGTGAAGTACATCTTGTGTTTAAGGCTCCGGAAAATGAAACATTGGAAATGGAATCTGTGAATCAAGTGATTCGGAATATGCTCGCTGAGATCAAGGAAGATCCTTTGGTGGCTTCTACGGCTTCGCCGCTGGAGCTGGGCAACTTAAATGAGGACAAGACGATCGGGTATGCGGTTGTAACATATCAGGTTCCGGCGAGTGAAGTAACAGAGGACTCAAAGGACAACATACTGGATCGTATCGAAATCACCCGTAATGAAGGTATTCAGACCGAATTAGCAGGAGATGTTTCGTTCTCTGAGTTGGAAATTGGCGGCACATCGGAAGCGATCGGAATTATCGTTGCTTATATGATTTTAGCTCTGACGTTCACTTCCTTTTTAGCCGCCGGTATGCCGATCCTAACGGCCGTTATCGGATTAGGAATTGGAATCATGCTTATCATGATCGGCACGAACTACTTGGATATTGCTTCATTCGCCCTATCCTTGGCTTCAATGCTGGGACTGGCCGTGGGCATTGATTATGCGCTGTTTATTATGTCGAGGTTTAGGCAGCAAATGGCGAAAGGATATTCTGTCCAGGAATCTGCAGCCATAGCGACAGGGACAGCTGGGAACGCCGTGGTATTTGCAGGCTTGACGGTCGTCGTTGCGCTGCTGGGCTTCTCTGTAGCTAGAATCCCGTTTTTAACCATGATGGGAGTGTCCGCAGCCGTCTGCGTATTCACTGCGATGATCCTTGCGGTGACGGTCGTTCCTGCGCTGCTCGGTATGATGGGTCATAAAATCGGTCCTGCACGGAAGAATAGATTTCTTCAAAAATTAACGAGGTCAGGCACTCGTTCGGAAGGTTCCAACGGTTGGGGCAAATTCGTCACTAAGCGTCCACTATTTGTAGCTGTGCTTGGGATTTTACTGCTTGGTATAATCTGCATCCCGTTCTTCCATATGGAGTTGGGGCTTCCGGATAATGGGACAAAGTCCGAGGAAACAACGGAAAGAAGAGCCTATGATTTGCTTTCAGAAGCTTACGGGGCGGGATATCATGCGAACTTGGTTGTCGCCGCAAAGGTTCATGAGCCAGGGGCGGACGTTGCGAATCAACTGAATGAAATAACAGCTGAATTAAGCGAACTTCCTAATGTACAGTTTGTCAGCCCGGCGATCCCGAGTCCTTCAGGCAGCGTGTATATGTTTACACTGACGCCGACCACAGGTCCGAATGATTCCGAAACGAAGGATCTTGTGAATGCCATTAGGGAGAAGTCAGAAACACTAGAAAACGAAAACCGGATCGAATTCATGGTTACGGGCACGACGGCAGTCAATATTGACATCTCTCAAAAATTAAGCGGCGCTCTGCCTGTATTTGCACTGCTTATTGTCGGTTTTGCTTTTATACTGCTTGTCCTTGTTTTCAGGTCCATTCTTGTTCCGCTCAAAGCCGTATTAGGATTTCTTCTTTCATTAGGAGCGACGCTGGGATTCGTCGTGTTCGTCATACAGGATGGATATCTTAAGGATTTGTTTGGTTTTCCCGCAGAAGGGCCAGTGCTGAACTTCTTGCCGGTGATCACGATTGGCATCTTGTTCGGTCTAGCTATGGACTATGAGGTGTTCCTTGTCAGCAGAATGCGTGAGGAGTATACACACACAGGCAATGCGGAGAAGGCCATATTAGCAGGGGTGAAGGAAAGCGGAGGGGTGGTCACTGCGGCAGGACTCATCATGATCGCGGTATTTGCGGGCTTCATGCTTGCTCCGGACCCTATGATTAAGTCCATGGGCTTTGCGCTGACCTTCGGCGTATTGTTCGATGCATTCGTCGTTCGAATGGCGATTGTACCGGCGGTCATGAAGCTGATGGGAAAATCCGCCTGGTATTTGCCAAAATGGCTGGATAAATTGCTGCCTAACATTGACGTGGAGGGTGAAAGTATTATGAAGGCCAATCATCATCAGAAATCAAGGGACTGAACCGTAACGTTATTGAGGAATACTGAGTTTTTCTCTCGTTATAAACGAACATATAATATATGAGCATTTTGCATAATTCCGTTTTTGAGAAATACGCAACAGAATTCCAGGTCCAGTTGAACCCCTATTTCGACTTAGTTGACTTGAATGGCAAAAAATGGGCAGACCTGCAGAATTTCTGG